>JACRMK010000078.1 GCA_016235055.1 Chloroflexota bacterium
GCAACCCACTGTGATACCAGACGGCTGTGCCGGAGATGATTTCAATCTGGCGTTTGAACTCACCATACCAATAATGCACCACCTGCGGCTCCCAGTGGGTGCGCGGTTTGGCCGCCATCTGCGCCAGGCTCGGCAGGCGTTTACCTTTCTTGGCTGGGCGGCCACTGGGTGCGCGTTTGTTCCGTGGCGGTGCCGGCGCATACAGTGCCGCGTCCATCCGGAAACGCACCACCATTTTAATCGGGTTAGCCAGTTGCGTCAGCCGCCACAGAAACGCAATCGACGCATAGCTGTTATCGCCCACAAACACCCGTGCGCGTGCCGGCAGCCAACGACGCACTTGCAGCAAGGCCTGGCTCATCCAATCGAGCATGGTTTTGTACGCCCACGCTTTGTCGGCATAGAACCGTTCCGACGGAGCCAGCATCGTCAGGAACGGCAAGGCCCATACACGCTGGGCGAATGGAATCGGGCTCAGCAACATCAATGTGATCCAGCGCAGACCGCTGGTCTTAACGAAATGACTGCGACTCGAACGCACCGGATCCCGATAGATGCCTTTGGCGTTGATCTGCGCACCGCGCCCGCGCTCAATGGTTTCATCCCCACCGATGAGGATCGGGCCGACCGGCACAAAGACGCGTACCAACAACTGCAAGAGCGTCCGGGCGAGCGCGTGGCAGGACCAGACCGTCCGGTTGAGCACCCGATGATAGTTCTGAAAATGTCGCTCGTCGCTCAGGCCCATGACGCGCGGGGCTGCGCACACCGTACGCTGACCGCGCGCCAGAATGGTTCCGGTCAGCAGCACTTGGGCTTGTTTCCATACGCGCGCATCGAAATGCACGGCGAACAACGACAGCAGCGTGGTATAATCGCTTTGCAAGGTAAGCCTCAGTCCAAGAATTCTCCCCAGAACTCTTGACTAGCTTACCTTGTGTCATTTCAGCGCGCAACTTTGGATAAAGTCCAGCTAAGGGAGGAAGGGTGATCGCGTTCCCGCAGATCGAAAGAGTGACGGTATCGCCGAAGTTGGAGCGGGTGATTGCGTTCCCAGTGTTGAACGGGCATCATCAGGACTAACGGAGAGCGGCAAAGGCCGCAATAGGGCGCGATAGCGAACGGACGAAACGTGTAGCCAGCGCAGAGGCCAATACACGACGCTAGTTATATACACAAAATACGTAAAATATGTATAATAGGAGTCATCAAACTAAACGGGGGAACAACCATGAATGGCATTCAGCATGTCAGTAAGACGGATCTAGCGCGCAAAACCCGACAAGTTATTCGAACCGTGCAACGAGGGGAGACTGCGGTCATTGAGAGCCATGGCGAAGAAGAAGCCGTCATTATCGACATTTTGGACTATCGCATTCTGCGCGCCGTCATGCGCTATCATGCACGGCCGAAGCGGGGTGAACTGCGCGAGGAGGATCTGCGCCGGATTGCAGATACGCAAGTTCGCTTCAATCTCGTCCTGGCACACTACCTTTCAGGAGCCATTAGCGTGGCGCGTGTAGCCGAATTGTTGGCTCTCTCTCCATTCGAGCTGCGAAACCGCTTTCAGCGGCTTGACGTCCCCCTGCGCGCAGCTCCCGCTAATATCGCCGAAGCCAATGCCGATCTTGAAGCCGCAAGGGCTTCGACTTCGAGACCTTCCAAATGACCCGGTTGGTCCTGCTCGACAATACGGTGCTGTCCAATTTCGCGATGATTGGGAGCGCCGCACTTGTGTTAGAACTCTTTGGAGACACTGCGGGCACAACCCTCGCGACGATGTCTGAGTTTCAGGCGGGCGCGCGCAGCGGTAGATTCCAGGTCCATACTTGGTCAAGTTTGCCTATACTGGAATTGACCACAGCAGAGATGACCTGGAGTCAGAACCTGGCCCGAAGATTGGGAGCTGGGGAGCGATCGTGTTTGGCGGTCGCTGTCCATCGAGGCGCGCTCCTGGCGAGCGATGACGCAGATGCTCGAGCCGTGGCGAAGCGACACGGAGTGGCGGTGACCGGAACCCTTGGCATCCTGCTATTGGGCGTTGAGCGAGGCGATTTGATCTTGCCGCATGCAAACCAGCTCTTGTCCCAGCTGATCCAGGCTGGATACCACTCCCCGGTCGAGAAACTGGATTCACTTCTGAACAGATGACTTGTCTTGAGCTGTCTGCTTTTCGGATGTCGAAATCGCTACTCGCCAGGGCTTCTCCCATCTTGGAGAACAAAGAGATGGCCTGGCAGAGCGTTCGTCTCAGTCAATGATAGCTTGCGTCCATCAATCGTTCAGATGATTCTCCAGGGAGGTTCGCGTCGCAGCAAGCCTGCACATTCCGTCCTGGGCGCAGGTGCGCAGCCAGTCCGAGCAATTGGAATTTGTGGTAGCGAAGCCACGTGAGAAGCGCCCCGTTTATCAGCGAACCCAAGTGGAGGGAAGGACAGATTGGCCGCGTTGTCGACTGATCCGTTGATACCCAACCGGTGCGTGTTACACATGGCTGATCCCGATTGGAACACTTCGTACGAACTGTTCTCTCGCGAGGGCTTTACACGGCCATGGTGACGGCGGCGCGTGACATGGACGCGCCTAGCGAGCTTGCCGCAGATGGACGACCAACTGCTCGCGGCGGCCATGCGAAAGCCGGGAGCACGAGCAGAGGACATAGTTTCCTGAAGTGCATGAACGCTTGGTAATTGTGTCAAACAACTATTGAGGCAAGGGGCTTGCGAATCACGCTCAAGGGAGCGCCCTTGACTCGCGTTCATGCTGCGAGGTCTCCGTGAGAAACCCGAATGAGATTGACGAGTTGATCTCAGAAGTCGAAGCAGAGTTGGCGCGGCTCAATGCTCGCAGGGCTGAATTGCTCACGCACCTCGCGCAACTGCGACGGGAGAAAGCGGAGTTACTTGCTGTGCATGCAACTCCACCAGCAACTGAAAAGGCGCCGTTGGTGACCAACCAATCGTCGCCAGAGGAGAAGATCGCTCTCTTCCGCACCCTGTTTCGGGGTCGCGACGACGTCTATCCCAAGAGATTCGTGAGTGTGAAAACGGGTAAAGCGGGATATGCGCCCGCCTGCCGCGACCAATGGGGCAGTGTAACCTTGCAAGGGCAGAAAAGCCGGGGTGATGATTTCGCCCGGCGTGAGTTCCTGCCAGTAACTGATGAGGTCGTCAAGCATCATCTTCAAGGCGTGGATCCCCGGGATAGATCGGGTCGGGACTTTACGATGGGTGTCTATCCCATGTTGCCGGATGAAACCTGTTGGTTCCTGGCCACTGATTTCGACAAGACGACCTGGCAGGCAGATGCAGGAGCATTCCTCGAAACGTGCCGGTTGTTTGATGTACCAGCTACCCTAGAGCGATCGCGCTCGGGTAATGGCGGCCATGCCTGGATTTTCTTTTCGGAACCTACTCCTGCGGCTCTGGTGCACAAAATGGGAACCTTCCTCCTGACGCGAACCATGGAGTGTCGGCCCGAGATCGGATTGGATTCCTACGATCGGTTTTTCCCCAGCCAGGACACGCTCCCGAAGGGAGGGTTTGGCAATCTGATCGCGTTGCCTCTGCAAAAGAAGCCAAGTGAGCACGGCAATAGCCTGTTCCTCGACGAACGTTTTGTTCCGCATCACGATCAATGGGCTTTTCTCTGCTCGCTCCGGCGAATGAGCCGTCAAGAAGTCGAAACCGTCGTGGGCGAGGCAG
Organism: Chloroflexota bacterium; assembly: GCA_016235055.1. NCBI lineage: Bacteria > Bacillati > Chloroflexota > Chloroflexota bacterium. The sequence continues at coordinate 3,705 of JACRMK010000078.1, forward strand.
AAAAGGAAAGTGAATTCTCGGGAATCCGCATTCCCATCACCGATGAAAATGAGACTGAACCCTGGGCGCGATTGCCTTCAAGACAGCCAAGGATTCAGCCGATTTTGGGCCCGCTTCCTGAGCAAATTGACCTGGTGCTCGGCAATCAGATCTATGTTCCCAAATCCGACCTTACCCCGTCTCTGCGCAATCGGTTGCTCCGTCTGGCCGCTTTTCAAAACCCGGAGTTCTATCACGCGCAGGCCATGCGCCTCTCGACGTTTGGCAAACCGCGCATCATCAGTTGCTGCGAGGATTTTCCTCAATACCTGGGATTGCCGCGCGGTTGTCTCGAAGAATTGCTCGATCTCTTCCGGTCGCTCAAGATACAAGTGCAGATCGACGATCAGCGAATCGCCGGAACCCCACTTGAACTCCAGTTTCACGGAGTCTTGCGATTGGAACAACAACAAGCAGCCGACGCTTTGTTACGACATGAGAACGGCGTTCTATCCGCTTCTACCGCCTTTGGTAAGACCGTGGTGGCAGCTTATCTGATTGCTCAACGCAAGGTAAACACCCTAGTAGTGGTCCATCGCCGACAATTGCTCGATCAGTGGGTGGCGGCGTTAAGCCAATTTCTTGACCTTGAGGCGAAGGATATAGGTCAAATCGGTGGCGGTAAGCGCAAGCCGACCCAGCAGATTGACGTGGCGATGGTTCAGAGCCTGAGCCGAAAGGGCATCGTGGACGATATTGTTGGCCAGTATGGCAACTTGATCGTAGACGAACGTCATCACATTTCTGCCGTCACGTTCGAGCAAGTTGTCAGGCAAAGCAAGGCCCGGTATCTAACCGGATTGTCGGCCACCGTAACCCGAAAAGACGGACATCACCCGATCATCTTCATGCAGTGCGGTCCGATCCGCTACCGGGTTACCGAGCGCGAGCAGACGGCGAAGCAGGCTTTTGACCATAAAGTGGTCGTGCGGCCCACCAATTTCCGCCTCCCGCCTCATCTGCAGGACGTAACATCATTGGCAATGGGTGTAAGTCTGAAATAGTGAGCCTATGCCGCCAACGGCAGTGCGGCAAATCCGCTGGCCGGCACGACAGCGACTGGGATTTGGTAACTTTGGCGCAGCAACGTCCACGCGGGCGCCCACCGCGCACTTTGGATCAAGCTGCGGAGCGTCACAATCGCCTGGCCGCCGGCTTTCGACCAGCGCATGCCCGATTGTTTGAGGCGTTGGGCGACCAGCGTTTTGCAGGCCGCTTCCACGACCCCGCTGGCAATCGGTAGCTTCTGGCGTACATACTCGGCATAGTGCATACGCGGGCGCTGATTCTGAAAGAACGTCAGTTCCGTCTGCAAGACGGCACGTTGGGCGCCGCGCGCTTTGTGACGCCGATAGCGCAAGACGCGCAGGATGACCTCCACGCCGTGGTCGGCTTCCTTGAGCAACGTCTTGAGCCGCTCGAATTCCGCACGGCCTGTGGGCGTGCACTCGCCCCAGGTGGCGGTGGTCGCATGATGCAAATGATCACAGGCATGGTAAAAGTCCAGGATGTCCCAGCTCTCGACCTGCGCGGCGGGCTGACCGACATCCAACCGGTCGAGATAGCTCCAATTGCTGCGCGCGCCGTCCGACAACTTGACCACGCGCAAGCGCGGTTTGACCGCCAGAATCGACTGGCATTCCGCCTGCAGTTGCTGGCCCAGCGTGAGTTTGTTCTTTTCCGGCATGCGCCCATAGCGCACCGTCTGCAGGCGTTCGCCGGCGGCGTCATACAGACTGATCGTGCCACAGCCCACTTCTTGGTAACCCTTCGGGCCTTTGGGCTGTTTCGGTTCGGCCTCCGCTTCAGCGGATTCCGGCGCGACCGCGCGCATCGGCGCTAACACGCCATCCAGCGAGATCGCCAGCGTCACCGCCGTGGGCGGGACGCTTTCCAGGCTCCGCAACTGCGCTTCCCATTCGGCGCGATGGGCCTCCCAGTGGACCGACAACTCTTTCGGCAACCGCCCCAGTTCACTGGCCGACGAATGCATACCACCCAGTTCCGCAAACAGGTCGGCCCCAATCGCGGGTACCAAATGCGCGCTGACATACGCCCCCAGCCGGGCCGCCGCCGGTGTGAAATAGCCCGCCACGATCCCGGCCCGCATGTCCAGCGGGCACACATGCCGGCTCCCACGGCCCGCCGGCCGATACAAGTGGCGCTCGACCGTCACCGGTCCCGCGGTCGTCAAATAGGTCTCGGTCGAGGTCAGCGCTTGCCTGTAGACCACGCCCTGCACCACGACTTGCTCTGCTTGCATATCATAGCGCGTCAATTCCGTCGTCAGCAACTCGCGCTCAACGGCCAGCACATGCGTATGCAACTCGCGCTCAAATTGTTCGAACTCCGGCACGCCCTGCTCCCAGGCTTGGCCGTGCGTGCGCATAAAACTCGTCAGGCCTTGCCAGGCGCTGCTTTGCAAAAGGGCGCTTTCCCGATATGCTTCCATGGAGGCGGTCTCCTTGCGGTTTGTTGGCTTTCTTGATCGAAACCCAACTCTGCACGGATGATCGCCTTCTGTCAAATTCTGCTCACTATTCCAGACTTACACCCATAGGCTATCCAGTTCGCCAGGGGCTCAATACTGCTGTAGGTGATCCACCAAAATACAGCGGCGAGGATCACGGCCAGGTAAGTCCGCCAAGCCGCGCCTGGCGTGGCGTGTAGCTTGACCACAGAAGCAAGATTCACCGTGACCCCCCAAAGACGTGTTCTCATGCTGCCGCTGTGACCTCGCGGATCCACTCGCGCACCTGCGCTTTGGTCGGCAATTCCGTGCCGCCGGACCAGACCAGTTGCTCGTTGACAACCAGCCCCGGCGGCTCGCCGATCAGGTAGTGCTCCATCTGCCGATCCACCGCGACCTTCTCGACGATCACGTCGCGGATTCCCATCTCCTCCAACACCCGCATCACGAGCAGTTCGAGTTTCAGGCAGTTGGCGCAACTCGGGCCGAGAATCTTGACGTTCATCGCAAGCTCCTTTCTGTTAAACCGATGTGCAGCGCGGGCACGGGCACTTGGCCAGCGCACGCGGGCTGATTCGCACATCACGGAATGCTTCTGCATGCCCAATGAGCTCGCCTACGGTGTCGAGCAATAAGAACACGCGCGGATCACGGATGCGATAATAGATCCTCAGCCCTTCCCGATAATCTGCCACCAGGCAGCCTCGCGCAAATAGGCGAGCTGCTGTGAAACATACGGCTGACGCTTTTCCAGCAGGGCGGTCAAGTGGCAGACACACTGATTGCCGTCACGCAGCGCGGCCAGCAAGCGCAGGCGCTCGGGATGAGCAATCGCTTTCAATAGGTCAGCAGATCCCAGAAAGACATCGCGATAAACCTGAGTCTTCATGCAATTTCCTGAATGTAGTTGGGCCTCAAAAAAAGATGTGGCCCTTGACCCGATTCTCCCCGACTTTATTCTATCGCTTTATCGGGAGTCGCCTCAGTGTCATCTATCACCTGAAATCTGGGATGAACGTACTGCCTGGCGCGGAGCGAGGGATAGCCGTCACCCCAAAGAGGTGGCATGTGTCACTATGCACCGCCGGGCCAGTGACCAATAATGTCAGTACTAGGTGGGGAGGTTGACATGTCTGGTGGGCTACGTGTCCAGCAAACAGCCCGTACTGTAGCATGCGTGCAGTGCTGGTTGGTGTTCTTTATCGCCATGCTGTCGCTTGTCGCTTGCGGAAGCCAGCAAGCGCTCGACTTCCGCTTCTCGGATGCGGAGCCGGTCTCCGCTTCGTCACTGACGGAGCCGCGTCCGGTGCGCGTCGCGGTTGCTGCCGTCATCTCGCCCAAGGGCAATGTGGAATCCTACGCGGAACTACTTGACTATCTGGGGCGCAAGCTCCAGCGCCGCATCGAGTTGGTTCAGCGCCAGACGTATGCCGAGGTCAATGACCTGATCCGCAGCGGTGATGTGGACATCGCGTTCGTCTGCACCAGTGCGTATATCAGCGGCAAGCGTGAGTTTGGAATGCAGTTGCTCGTCGCGCCACAAGTGCGCGGCGAGTCGGTGTACTACTCGCTCCTGCTCGTGCCCGCGGACAGCCCTGTCCGCTCGATGGCAGACCTGCGCGGCAAGGTGTTCGCGTTTACCGACCCGCTCTCGTTGAGCGGGCGACTCTATCCCACCTCGCTGGTAAAGGCGTATGGCTCTACCCCAGAGCGCTTCTTCAGCCGCGTCTTCTACACGTACAGCCACGACAACGCCATTCGCGCTGTGGCAGACAAAGTAGTGGACGGCGCGAATGTGGACAGCCTGGTATACGACTTCATGACGGCGCGCGAGTCCGCGCTCGCCGCGCGCGTGCGCATCGTTGACCGCTCGCCCGCTTTTGGCATCCCGCCGGTCGTCGTCGGCCCGGGCGCCAGCCCCCAGTTCCGCGAAACGGTGCGTGAACTGTTCCTGCAGATGGACGAAGACCCCGCCGGGCAAGCGGCGTTGCGCAGCCTGTTGATCGAGCGCTTTATCCCCGGTTCCGACCAGAACTACGATTCCGCCCGCGCGCTCGAGGCGCAGGTCAACACGACGCAATGAGCGCCAGCGACCACGAAGCGGGCGGTGGCGCGCTCTCCTACAGCCTGCGCTTTGCCGCCTGGCGTGCCCGTATGCGCAACGCCCTGCTGCGACCCTCGGTGCGCATCAAGATCATGGGCATAGTGCTCGGGCTGGTATTCCTGCTCGCCTATGGTATTGCGCTGGACGCGCGCACCAGCATGTCCGCCGCGATGTTTCAGCAACTGGACGAGCGCGGCAAGTCGCTGGCCAGCGACGTTGCGGCGCGCTCAACCGACTTGATCCTGACCAGTAACGCCTTTGCCCTGCGCGAGTTACTGCGCGATACGCTGCAAAACAACAACGACGTGCGCTATGCGCTGATTCTCGACACCGAAGGGCACGTGCTGGCGCACACGTTTGACGAAGGGTTACCGCGCGGGCTAGCCGAGCGCAACCACGTGAGCGCCGGTGAGCGCACTCACACGATCATCCTGCAGAGCGACGAAGGACCCGTGCATGATGTGGCGGCGCCGATCTTCGGGGGGCGCGCCGGCACCGCGCGCATTGGCCTGAGCGAACAGCGCCTGGAGAACGGGGTGAACGCGCTAACCGGGCGCATGCTGCTCACTACCTTAGCCGTCTCGCTGCTGGGTATCGGCGCCGCATACTTGTTGACGCTGATCCTGACGCGCCCGATCGGCGCGCTCGTGGAGGTGACACAAGCCGTCGGGCGCGGGGACTTCAGCCAGCGCGCCCCGCCCTGGGGCGACGACGAATTGGGAAAACTATCCGTCGCCTTCAATCGCATGGTCGCTGACCTGCGTGAGAAGGAGCAGATCCGCAAGCATTTACTCGAGAAAGTCATCGACGCACAGGAGGAGGAACGCAAACGCATTGCACGCGAACTGCACGACGACACGGGGCAAGCGCTCACCTCGCTGATGGTCGGCTTGCGTGCGGCCAACGACGCCGGCGACGACCGCACGCGCATGCACTTGAACGGCCTGCGCGAGATCGCGGCGCAGACACTGGAGTCCGTCAAGCGCATGGCGCGCGAATTGCGCCCCGCGTTGCTGGACGACCTCGGGCTGTCCGCCGCGCTGGAACGCTATGTCGCGGGCTACCGCACCACCTACGAATTGGACACCGATGTGCAGGCGACCGGTTTCGCCGCCGGCGAGCGGCTGCCGCCCGAAGTCGAAACGGCAGTGTACCGCATCGTACAGGAATCGCTCACCAATATCGCCAAACACGCCCATGCGCGCCACGTCAGCGTGGTCGTCGAGCGCAAGCCGCACGCGCTGGTGGCGATTGTCGAGGACGACGGGCAGGGATTTGATGCCGAGGCCGTGCTTGCCGGCGCCACGTCCGACGGCGCCGGGCTGGGGTTGCACGGCATGCGCGAGCGTGCAAGCTTAATCGGAGGGCGTCTGACGATTGAGTCCACACCCGGTCATGGCACCAGTATCTTCGTCGAGGTACCGCTCGCATGACTAAGACTCGTATTCTGCTCGCCGACGACCACGCCGTCCTGCGGGCCGGGCTCAAAATGCTGCTGAACGCGCAATCGGATCTGACTGTGGTCGGCGAAGCCGCAACGGGTACGGAGGCGTTGGGCGCCGTCGCTAACCTCTCGCCCGATCTGCTCTTGCTCGATCTCACGATGCCGGAGACCGATGGGTTGAGCGTCCTGCGCGACGTGCGACGCACCTACCCATCCGTGCGCGTGCTGGTCCTCACGATGCACGAAGAAGAGGGCTACCTGCGCAGCGCGCTCGAAGCGGGCGCGGCAGGCTACTGCCCCAAGAGCGCTGCCGATGCTGAATTAATCTCCGCTATCCGCGCCGTCATGCGTGGCAACGTCTACATTCACCCCTCGCACGCCCGCTATCTACTCGAGCAGATGCTGGCACCCGGCGGCGAGGCAGCCGACGCGCTCCTGAGCGCACTCAGCGAGCGCGAAGGCGAGGTGCTCAAGCTGGTGGCGCGCGGGCACACCAACCAGGACATCGCTGAACAGTTGAGCCTGAGCGTCAAGACGGTCGAAACCTATCGCGCGCGCGGCATGGACAAACTCGGCTTCAAGAGCCGCGCCGCGCTGGTGCGTTACGCCTTGCAGATGGGATGGATGAGCGACGAGTAAGCGCTTGCCCGCTGGTGAGTCGCTGATACGCTCATCCTAAGAACCGATGCCATCCCTGCGCTGGTCCAGTCTCTCATTTCAGATCATCGGCGTCATGCTGAGCCTGACGCTCGGACTCGGCCTGGTACGCACCTACCTCAATCGTGCCGAGGTCGCCGACTTTGCGCACGAGCAGTTTGAGCGACGCGGCATCGCGTCCGCTTCCGCCTTTGCCGCCTATGCCGCCAACTCCGCGCTGACCAGCGACGTCTTCCGCCTGCGGGAGCTGATAGACGACACGCGCGCGAACAACCCCGATGTGCGCTATGTGATCGTGCTGGGCGACGAGTCGCGCGTGCTGTCGCACAGTTTTGGCGAGACGTTGCCGCGCGGCTTGCTTGCCGCCAACGGAATCGGCCGCGACGAGCGCTACCGCACCCGCCACTTCAGCACCGACGAGGGCGACATCCTGGACGTGGCCGTGCCGCTTGCCGGGCGATTCGGCGCCGTGCGCATGGGACTTTCAGAACAGAGCATGCGCGCCGACGTGGATCGCCACACGTACAACCTGCTGCTGGTCACCGGCCTGAGTCTGATTCCGGTGGGGCTCGCCGCCTATTTGCTGGCGCGCGTGCTGGTGCGACCGCTCGAAAAGCTGGGCGCGGTTACGGCAGCGGTTACGCGCGGCGATTTCAGCCGCCAGGCGCCCGTCACCGGGCAGGATGAGATCGTGCAGTTGGGCCAGGCGTTCAACGCTATGACGGAATCACTGGCGCGCTCGCAAAACGAACTGCACGAGACGAACGACCAGTTGCGCCGCCGCAATGACGAATTGGCGGCGCTCAACGCGCTCTCGGCAGCCATCAGCCACAGCGCCGATCGCGACGCGCTGCTGGAGGACGCGCTGGCGTGGAGCGCGACGCTGCCGGCACCCGCCGGCTGGGTGCTCTGGCAGGCGGATGGCGTCAGCCGCGTCGCCGCCGTGCGGGGCGTGCCGGCCGAACAGCATGCCCGTCTGTTGGACTGTCCGGACGGGCGCGTACAGGGAGGGGCGGCACGCCTGTGCCATGGCGGTGCGCCGTGTCCGGCGCATGGCATGTGCCATGTCGGGGTGCCGCTTGTCTCGCGCCAGCAACTGTGGGGCACGCTGCACCTCGCCTGCGCGCCGGGCGCCTGTTTTGCGCCCGAGCAGGTGCACCTGCTATCGGCCGTGGGCAAGCAGATCGGGCTGGCGCTCGAAAATTTGCAGCGCTCCGAGCAGCAACGCGACGAAGCATTGCGCCGCCAATTGCTCGACCGCACCATCGAAGCGCAGGAGGAAGAGCGCAAGCGCATTGCCCGCGAGTTGCACGACGAGTTTGCCCAGAGCCTGACCGCATTGATCGTCGGTCTGCAAACGCTGGAGCAACCCGAGACGCCCAAAGGCGGCATTCGCGCGCGGCTCGTTGCGACTCGTTCACTGGCGGTGCAAATCCTCCAGCAGACGCGGCGTCTGATTTTCGATCTGCGCCCCAGCGTGCTCGACGATGCCGGGCTGGGGCCCGCCATCCGCAGCTACGCCGAGCGGACCTGCGATGCGCATGGCGTGGCGCTGACATTCCGCACCAGCGGCGCCCGCCGCCTGCCCCCGCCCGTCGAGATCGCGCTGTTTCGCATCGTCCAGGAGGCGGTCAACAACCTCGTTCAACACGCGCGCGCCCGACATGCGCACATCACGCTTGCCGTGGTGCCAGAGCGCGTCGAAACGACCGTTGCCGACGATGGCGCCGGCTTTGATGTGGAGCAGGCGCTGCGGAGCGGGCGGCTTGGACTGCTCGGCATGAAGGAGCGCGTGGAATTGCTGCGCGGGACGCTCGAGATCGAAAGCCACACGGGACAGGGGACGCTCATCACGGTCGCCATCCCGCTGCCCGCTCAACCGGAGGACAGCGCATGACACTGCGGGTTCTGCTGGCGGACGACCATGCCCTGGTGCGGGGCGGGATTCGCGCCCTGTTGGACACGCAGTCCGGCATCGAGGTCGTCGGCGAGGCGGCGACCGGCGCGCAAGCAATTACCCAGGCGCACGGACTTCATCCGGACCTGATCCTCATGGATATCGGCATGCCGGACCTCGACGGACTGGAGGCGACCCGCCGCATCAAAGCGGAATTGCCCGAGATCCACGTCCTGTTGCTGACCGTGCACGACGATGCCAACTACCTGTATCAGGCACTGGAGGCGGGCGCGAGCGGGTATCTCCTGAAGGGGGCGGAGGTGAGCGACCTGCTGACCGCCTTGCAGGTCGTCCAGCGCGGCGAAGTGTACCTGCACCCGGCTGCGGCAAAACACCTGGTGGGCGGCTTCCTGCAACGCGCCGGCGCGGCCGAGCAGAAGCAGATCGCAGAACTGACGCCGCGCCAGCAGGAGATCCTGGCACTGGTGGCGCAGGGGCTGACCAACCAGCAGATCGCGGATAAACTGGTGTTAAGCCCATTCACGGTCGCAACGCACCGCGCCAACATTATGTCCCGCCTGAACCTGCACAACCGTACCGAACTGGTGCGCTACGCCCTGCGTCACGGATTGCTGCCAGGTGAACAGTAGGCGCATACTGCAAACGTAGTATGCAGAAAATGCCGCGAACAGGCGATTGTCTTTTGTCTGCCAGTCTCGTATAGTGGAGTCAACAAACGGCAGTTGAGCCACTAAGGAGACCACAATGGAAAACTTCGCAATTTGGGTGCTGGTGGGCGACACGTTGCTGGGTACTGTTCTTTTCGTCATCTTTGCGCTGGCGGTGAAGGGTTTGGCGGGCGAAATTGAGGTTGAGGCGCCGAAACCGAAGACGACAGAGAAGCCGGTTGCGCCGCGACCGGTGTAGCGGCGGTACGCATCACCAGCGCAAGGTTGAACCCTCCGAGCGAGAACGCTCGGAGGGTTCTGTTTTGTGCGACTGACCCCGTTCCCGAATGCCTGTCATGTGTGAGCGGGCATATGCAAACGGCACCTGCGGGTCTCTGCCTGGGCGTCCGCCGTTGCCGGCACGACGTTGGCCTGGTACTCCTTCACCCTGTCAGGTTTTTCCTCGCATTCAGCCGCGCTATCGTAGGGATTCTCCTTACATTTGTCCCGAAAAATCAGGCTTTCCCTTCTATCCGAAAATCGGGAATTGCCGATAATTACTTGTAGGATTTTTCACAAGTTGACCGATCTCTTGGAGGATACGTATGCCCATTCAGAGCGCTGAACTCACGCTCGAACAGGAAGCGCAGCCTGCGGCAATCGGTGAGCGGCAAGACCCGCTGGTGCGGATGCAGGAAGACCTGCGCCGCGCTATGAAAAAGCCGATTGACCAGCGCCGCTGGGTCATGGTCATTGACCTGCGGAAGTGCGTCGGCTGTTCCGCTTGTACCATTGGCTGTGTCGTGGAGAACAAGTTGCCGCCCGGGGTCGTGTACCGCCCGGTGCTGGAGGAGGAAATCGGCACGTACCCGAACGTGACGCGCCGGTTCATCCCACGCCCCTGCATGCAGTGCGACGACCCGCCCTGCGTGCCGGTATGCCCGGTGAACGCCACGTACAAGCGCCCGGACGGCATCGTCGCAATCAACTACGATGACTGCATCGGGTGCCGATATTGCCTGGTTGCCTGTCCGTACTCGGCGCGCCTCTTTGACGCCGGGCGCCAGTATCTCGATGGAACCACCCCCGCCATTCCCGCACTGTTGGGCAGGGACAAGGCGATGGTCTACGAGAAGCTGCCGGCCTATGAGTATGGACATGCCTGGGAGCGGCACGAAGGCGAATCACCGATCGGCAACGCGCGCAAGTGCCAGTTCTGCTCGCACCGCCTGGAGGCGGGCATGTTGCCCATGTGCGCTACGACGTGTATTGGCCGTGCTACCTACTTTGGCGATTCCAACGATCCCGAGGCGCTTGTTTCGGACCTGATCGCGTCGCCCAACGTGATGCGGCTCAAGGAAGAGATGGGCACCCAGCCGAAGGTCTATTATCTGGCGTAGCCGCCAGAAACGAGAGAATCCGCAGAGGAGACCACCATGAAGATCTTTGAGAGAGCACTGTGGGTCGTCGCCATTGTCGGCTTCATCGCCGGCGGCTACGGCATGTACGATCGCATCGTCAATGGGCACGTCAATGCCGCCTATGGCAGTTATGTGCCGTGGGGCTTGTGGGTCGGCGCCTACATCTACTTGGTCGGTGTTTCGGCCGGCGCGTTCCTCATCTCCGCGCTCGTGTACGCGTTCGGCGTTAAGAAACTGGAGGGCATCGGCAAGCTTGCGCTGTTCACCGCCGTGGTTGCGCTGGGCATCTCCATGTTCAGCATCTGGCTCGACCTGGGGCACCCGGAACGCGCGCTGCGCATGATCACAAACACCAACTTCACCTCCATGATGGGTTGGATGATCTGGCTGTACTCGCTCTATTTCGTGCTGCTGATAACGGAATTGTGGTTCGCTATGCGCGCGGACTTTGTGGTGTGGAGTGAGCGCAAGGATTTCGCTGGTACGCTCGCGCGCATCCTGACTTTCGGACGCAACGATCCCAGCCCGGCGGCGGCGGCGCGCGACCGCAGTATCCTGCGTGTGCTGGGGACGCTCGGCGTACCGCTGGCGATCGCGTTCCACGGTGGCGTCGGTTCCCTGTTCGGTGTCGTCGGCGCCCGCCCGTACTGGAATTCCGGGCTGACCCCGATCATGTTCCTGCTCGGCGCGTTGTTGAGCGGTGGCGCTCTGCTGACCTTCATTACCTACGTGTTCGGTCCCAACCGCGGCAGTGCGGAGCACAAGCAGACCGTGCTGTTCCTCGGCAAGATCGTGTTCGGGCTGTTGCTGCTGGATGCCATGCTGGAGTGGTCGGAATACTCCATCGCGCTGTACACCTCGATTCCCGCCGAGGCGGCGTCCATGCAGCTGGTGCTGTTCGGACCGTTCGCGTGGGTTTTCTGGGGCGTGCACGTAGGATTGGGAGTGGTCGTGCCGCTCGTGCTACTGACATGGCAGAACAAGTCCCCGCTCTGGGCCGGCGTCGCCGGCCTGCTGATCGCCGTGACGTTCATGAGTGTGCGTCTGAACATCGTCATCCCTGGACTCGCCGTGCCGGAACTGCACGGCTTGAAGGAGGCGTTCAGTGGTCCAGGGTTGGGCTTCGACTACTTCCCGACACTCACCGAGTGGCTGCTGCAAATCTGGATCGTGTCGCTGGGCGTGCTGGTCTTTCTGACCGGTTACCATCTGCTGCCCATCGTGACAGCGCATCTGGAGGCGCGGCGCGGATAAGCGGCGGCGCAGAATTGCCGAACCAATCCGCAAGCCAAGGAGAAACCTATGAGCAATCTGAATGAGAATCCGATCATCGAACCCGAGCAGATCATGACCCGCCGTGACTTCCTGAAGGCGTCCGCCATGCTGGGCGGCTCGGTCGCGCTCGCATCGCAGCTGAACCTGGCGTGGGATTTACTCGCGCAGAACGAAGCCGAAGCGGCGAAGATCGTGGAGTATCCCTACGCCAAGCCGGAGAACATCATTTACAGCGTGTGCCAGCAATGCAACACCAACTGCGGCATCAAGGTGAAGTTGGTGGATGGCGTCGTCGCCAAGATCGACGGATCGCCCTACAATCCATTCACGCTGAACCCGCACCTCCCGTACAAGACTGCGCTCAAGGATGCTGCAACGGTTGACGGGGCCATCTGCCCGAAGGGCCAGGCCAGCATTCAGACCACTTACGATCCCTATCGGATTGTGAAGGTGCTGAAGCGCGCCGGCAAGCGCGGCGAGAACAAGTGGATATCGGTTCCGTTTGACCAGGCAGTCACGGAGATTGTCGAGGGCGGCAAGTTGTTTGAGAAGGTGCCGGGCGAAGAGAGCCGGGCCGTGACCGGCCTGCGCGAACTGTACGCCCTGAAAGACCCGAAGGTGGCCGCCGCTATGGACGCCGAGGTCAAGAAGATCTGGGCGGAAAAGGATGCCGAGAAGAAGAAGGGACTGATCGCCGGTTTCAAGACGACCTTTGCCGCAAACCTGAAGGATTTGATTGACCCGGATCACCCCGATCTGGGGCCGAAGAACAACCAGATGTGCTTCATGTGGGGCCGCCTGAAGGGCGGGCGCAGCGACTTTATCAATCGCTTCGCGCGCGACGGCTTCGGCAGCACCAACACGCACGGGCACACGACAGTCTGCCAGGGATCGCTCTACTTCAGCGGCAAGGCGATGAGCGAGCAGTTCAGCGCGGGATCGTTCACCGGCGGCGAGAAGTTCTACTGGCAGGCGGACGTGGAGAATAGCGAGTTTGTTATCTTTGTGGGCGCCTCGCCGTTCGAGGGCAACTACGGCCCGAGCAACCGCGTGCCGCGCATCACCGAGGGGTTGGTGAGCGGGCGCTTGAAGTATGTGGTGATCGACCCGCGCCTGTCCAAGGTCGCGTCCAAGGCGTGGAAGTGGATGCCAAACAAGCCGGGCACCGAAGCGGCGATTGCCATGGCACTCATCCGCTACCTGATCGACAACAAGAAATACGACGAGAAGTTCCTGCGCGCCGCGAACAAGGCCGGCGCCGCGGCCGTCGGAGAGCCATCGTGGACCAATGCGACCTGGCTCATCAAACTAGATGCGAGTGGCGCACCAACCGTATTCGTGCGGGCGTCTGAAGTCGGACTGGCCACGAAGGACAAGGGCAAGGACAAAGACGGCAAGGAGATTGACGTTTGGAAGGTCGGCGCCGCGGAGTTCACCGTCGACCCGCTCGTCGTGTACGATGGCAAGGCGCTTGTGGCGTTCGACCCGAATGATGACAAACAGGCGGTCACGGGCGAACTGGTGGTCGATTCGGGAGTTGCCGGCTCGGCGCTGAAGGTTAAGACGTCGTTCATGGTGATCAAGGAATCGGCCGAAGCGAAGACGTTTGAGCAGTACGCTGAGGAAGCCGGGCTGTCGGCACGGGATCTCGAGGAAGTGGCTTTTGAGTTCGCGAAGCACGGCAAGAAGGCGGTGGCTGACATCCACCGCGGCGTGTCTCAGCACACCAACGGCTTCTATAATGTGTTGGCATGGAACACGCTCAACACGCTGAAGGGCAACTACGACTGGAAGGGCGGTTTCGTGCGTGTCTCGACGTACGATGCGGTGGGGTCGAAGGCCGGCGGGCCGTACGACCTGGCCAAGTTGACCCCGAACAAGCAGTACCCGTTCGGTATCAGCATCATCCGCCACGACGTAAAATACGACGAAACGACCATGTTTGCCGGCTATCCGGCCAAGCGCAACTGGTACCCGCTCGCCTCGGACATCTACCAGGAGTTGATCCCGTCCATGGGCGATGCGTATCCGTATCCGGTCAAGGCGCTGTTCATCTACATGGGCTCGCCGATCTACTCGCTGCCGGCCGGCAACACCAATATCGATATCCTGTCGGATCCCAACAAGATACCGCTTGTGATTGCCAATGACATTGTTATTGGCGAAACGTCGATGTACGCCGACTACATCTTCCCGGACCTGACCAACCTGGAACGCTGGGAGTTTGCTGGCTCGCACCCGAACATGACGGTCAAGCAGCAACCGGTGCGCCAGCCCACTATCGCGCCGCTGATCGAGACCGTGAAGGTATACGGGCGCGAACAGCCGATCAGCCTGGAGTCCCTGATTCTCGGCATTGCCGAGAAACTGAACCTGCCCAACTTCGGACCCAACGGGTTTGGCGAAGGCAAGTCGCTCACGCACATGGACGACCTGTACATCAAGATGGTCGCGAATCTGGGCTTCGGCGAGAAGAGCGACGGCACCGATGCCGTGCCGGACGCTGATGATGAAGAGATGAGGCTGTTCTTGGAAGCGCGCAAGCATCTGTCGAAGTCTGTTTTCGATGTCGAGCGCTGGAAGTCCATTGCCGGCGACGCACACTGGCGCAAGACCGTCTTCGTGCTGAACCGTGGCGGGCGATTCCAGGATTATGCCAAGATCTACGACGGCGAGAAGGTGGCGAACAAATACGGCAAGTTGATCAACCTGTTTCAGGAGAAGACGGCCAAGCTCAAGCATGCCATCACCGGCAAGGCGATTACGGCGTACCCAACGTATATCCCGCCATACCTGGATATCCAGGGCAAACCCCTGACGGAAGAGGATGAGAAGGCCGGCTTCGATCTCAAGATGATCACCTATCGCGAGATTTCGATGACCAAGAGCCGCACGGCGACCAACTACTGGCTACTGGCGCTCTACCCCGAGAACGCCGTGCTGATGAACGCGGTCGATGCCAAGAAGCGCGGGTTTGTGAGCGGCGATAAGGTTCGCATCACGTCGGCCACGAATCCGAATGGCGAATATGATTTGAAGAACGGTCAGAAGGTGCCCGTGGTTGGGAAAGTGAAGGTGATGCAGGGGATTCGTCCTGGAGTAATTGCTTTCTCACTTGGGCATGGGCACTGGGCCTATGGCGGCGTGGATGTTTCGATTGACGGCACCGCCGTCAAGGGCGACTCGCGGCGTACCCGCGGATTCCACGCCAACGCCACCATGCGCATCGATCCGTACCTGAAGAACACGACGCTGGTCGACTCGGTCGGCGGCAGCGTGGTCTTCTATGATTCACTGGTCAAGGTGACCAAGGCGTAGTGGTGTTAATGGGTGGCGGGCAGGACTGTGCCGGCAGGCATG
This sequence comes from Chloroflexota bacterium, assembly GCA_016235055.1. NCBI lineage: Bacteria > Bacillati > Chloroflexota > Chloroflexota bacterium. The sequence continues at coordinate 19,040 of JACRMK010000078.1, forward strand.
TCCTTGCCCGCCACGATAAGTGAAAGGCTGGTTCTGTGGCACGCATCCCAAAGCATTGCGAGCGGTTCCAGAAGCGATATCCTGAGGTATGGAAGGCGTATCACGAACTCGGGGCTGCTGCGCATGCCGCAGGCCCACTGGACGCCCGCGCGCGCGAACTGGTCAAATTGGCCCTGGAAGTCGGGATCGGTTCGGAGGGCGCAGTCCATTCGCATGTGCGCAAGTCGCTCGAATTGGAGATCGGACCCGACGAGATTCGCCAGGTGGCCATCCTGGCGTTACCGACGGTCGGGTTCCCGCGCATGATGGCGGCGCTCTCATGGGTGGACGACCTGCTGGACGACAAGGGGTGACGGTCATGGCTGGGCAGAGCATCTCACGGCGGGAGTTCTTGAAGTTGTTCACGCATGGCGCTGCTCAAACGGCGAGCGAAGCGCTCACGGCACTTGTCCCACCGCCCGGTGCGGTGAAGCGTGATCGCCCCCGGCCAAGTGTGTCCGCGGCATTGGCTGCAAATGATGCGGCACCACAAGCATTGTGCGCACGCTGCTGTGCGCCATTCCTGGCGAGCGACGATGATCCGCTGTGTCCGGACTGCCGAACGCTGGAAGCGCGGCGGCAATCCGTTTTACCGGGCTTCCCCGGGAATTGACCCGTATGGACGCTCTTCAGGCTTGCCTCGATCGGTTGAATACCATGCACCAGCATCTCTGCCCCAAGCAGGTGCTGGGCGTGCGCGTTGCCATGCTGGCGGCACAGTGGCATCGAATCAAATTGCCGCAATCAGACAAGCGGATGTTTGCATTTGTTGAGACGGAAGGGTGTTTTGCCGATGGGGTATCGGTCGGCTCCGGATGCTGGCTCGGTCATCGCACCCTGCGGCTGGAAGACTATGGCAAGGTCGCTGCAACGTTCGTGGATACACAGACGGGCGCGGCAGTACGCATCCATCCGCACCCGCGCTCGCGGGTGATCGCGCAGCGCTATGCGCCGGATGCACCCGACCGCTGGCACGCGCAGTTAAAGGCGTACCAGGTCATGCCTGATGCCGAGCTACTGGTCGCCCAGTCGGTCATGTTGGACATGGGTCTTGACGAACTGATCAGCCGGCATGGCCTGCGCGTCGTTTGCGTGCGCTGTGGCGAGGACATCATCAACGAGCGCGAGGTGCGATCCGACGATGGGGTGCTGTGCCGCGCCTGCGCTGGAAAGGCGTATTATCGGGTGCAGCATAAGGCTCCTGATAACCAGGACATGCTAGTGACCAAGCCAGGTGAAGCGATGGACGTCGTTGCAGTCCGAATGCGGTGAGAGGTTCAGTCCACATGGACAGCCCTGTGTGCTAATATGACATGAGACAACTCGACCCGAAAGATTACTGTGCAGGGCGAGGGAGAATAACATGTCTGATCAGCCAGTGTCCATATCGAATCGCAATAGCGCGACCGAGCGGCTTCGTCGCCGCCGTGCTGGCTATGATCGCGGTGGCCGTGCACATGGTACTGATATAGGCGGCTATGCCAGCGAGAACCGGGTCAGGTGCATTTTGTCCGGCGCTCACCGCTGGAATTGGTCACTCCGTCGTTCACGGACCAGAAAACCGTTGGCGTGCCAGTCGCGTCAATCTGTGTTGCCTGGCAGGCAACGGCGTTTCAAAAATGAGACGTGAACAGGCCAGAGAGAATGACGCCTACGTAAGAGGCAGCTTGAGATTCTTGTTGCCTGCCAGGCAATGGCCATCCGTGGGCGATGGGTTGAGGCCGGGGGAAAGATCGGCACCGGTCTCAACAAGCCAGCACGTGATTGATTCCATACGGCGCCCTGACGCGCGCGATTCCGCGAACGCGGGGATGCGATTGTCACTGTGAGCTATGGATGCGGTGTTCGCCGGCGCAGATGCAAGCGGGGGATGTGGCAAGGAGCCTCGGCCGTCAAAGCGCTTGCTCGATGTTCGTTAGGGCAGGCCATGCGTGTGCTCGCGACGGCGGAATTGTCACGAGGGCGGCGATGCCCCACCTGGAAAGTGAGAATGTCGTCCATTGTGCGACAGGGAGACGCTCCATTGCGATAGGCGCAAATCCGCTATTACGACGCATGAGAATACACAGCTGGTGATCTTCTCACGTACGGGAAGACGGTGTGCGGCGAGTTAGTGCGCAGAGGCAAAAAGAAAACCGACCATTTCAGGCCGGTTTTCACGCTATCTGAGCGGGTGAAGAGGTTCGAACTCTCGGTCTTCTCCTTAGCAAGGAGGTGAAGAGCGAGGAGGCGGGAGAATGTCATTACTGACAAACGGCGAACTTCTCCCTGAGCCGATTCGAAACGGAAAACCGAAAGTGAGAATGTCGTAATTGCTGGCGAAACTCCTCTGCTTGGCCTCTGATTTGGCAGTCCTCTGTAGTCAACGTCGCTGGTCTGTCTTCATTATGTTGGTAGTGCCTCGCGTGTCAATAGGCAATTCGAAACTTCTTTGATGGGCCACGCTGTACTCTAGCTTCAATCCCCTGTTGTACAAGCTACATTGATAACGTCGTCTATTGATCCCGTAGCGTACAGCCGATCGTGATGCCGATTTGAGCGAACGATTGCGGGAGGAGTGGCGCGACAACTCTGTGGTCGGCAGCTGCTGATGTCGCGTGGCTTGCCGCGCGCCAAAAAACCATGCAATGATAACGACCAAACCTACGCAATCTTGTAATGCAGAGAGACGCTCTCATTGTGCGAAGCCATTGGAGGCTACCGAAAAACGCCAGGCAATGGCTTCGTACAGGTAGCGGGGCCGAAATGGTTGGCACAGGATTTTGGCCGTGAGACCGCGAAACGGCCATCTAACGACGGTGCTGTGTGATTGCGGAAAAGTCATAGGGCCGAACACGTCGACGGGCCGATGGTGGCGTGCGGCGGATGCGCCGAAAGGCGGCAAAGGTAGTCGCGATGCCGGTGTTGAATGAGCCACATCACGACTACTGCCGGGCATCGACATGGGCGACGCAGCCATAAACGCGGCCGGACGAAAGATGTAGCCAGCACAGGGGTTGTCGGTGATGGAAATGCCGACGGCCGGGCGGATCGTGGCGACGCCGGTGTTTGAACGGGTTACATCACAACGACCGCCGGGCTGCGGCATAGCCTCGCGTCGCGATTCCGGATTAAAGGTGTAGCCAGCACAGGTACGCTACAACTTCAAACATGACAAGCTATCGGCGATTACCGCCCTGGCGATCGCGCCCAATCGGAAACACATCGCGCTCTACCTGCGCTTTCAGCGACGCAACTTCAAGGCGCCAGCCGTCCAGCAGTTTGTGCAGCATCTACTTCGGCACATTCGCGGCCCCATCGTCTTGTTATGGGATAGTGCCCGCATTCATCGAGACGCCCGTGTTTTCGCGTGGTGCGAATACCATCCGCGCTTGCACGTGGAGCATTTCCCCGGCTACGCGCCGGAACTCAATCCAGCGGAATACGTCTGGTGCCAATCCGATTCCGTGCTGGCCAACAGTCTCGTGGAGGATCTGGCCAACTTGCATTCGAGGCTATCCACCACAAGGCGACGCTTGGCTCATTCACACGAGTTGCTGTGGGCGTGTGTTCACGCTTCGGATCTGCCTTGGACATAGCACCTGTTCCATTGCTTTTGCGAAACTCAATAGCACACAGGGTCTGGTCCTATCTCTGGATCGCGCGACGGTACATACCGCGGATGCGAGTCAGGCGCTAGCGGCTAAACTGCACATTGAATTGCGCTGGTTACCAACGGCCTGTCCCGAATTGAATGTGATGGATTGCTTGTGGCGACACGGCAAGGATCACATTGTGGCCAATGAGCCAACGCCCATTCTGGACAACACGGTCAGCATGGTCATCTCGTATCTGGACTCCCTCAGCGCTCACGAGCGCTTGACCAAGGCCGGTGTGTTTGCCGAGCACTTTTGGTTGGCCGATGTGCGCAATGCTCGTCTGTCAAATTAATTCTGCGGTCCCACTTAGCAGCCGGCTGGCGGAGCGGAGAAACTGATTTGCTTATTAACGTCCGTTAGCTGCCAGCTCCATTGGCCCTGACCTTGCGACAGATCGATGGTGCCAAAGAAGAGGCCCGGGCTCCCCTGCCACTTCATGCTATCCTTCATCACATGTCCACCGTCGACGGCGACCCAGACGTCGCCTGAAACCTTGCCACTCACGTAAAGAACTTTGTCCAGCACGGCCGAACTTTCGTCATATTGGTAATGCTGGGTTGGGGTACCATTCGTGAGGTCAAGCCCGACAAACCGCGCTCCCGTCAGGCCGCCACCCATGCCAGGACCAAATTGGCCCTCGATGGCTTTGGCAATGACGTCATCGGCCGGCATCGACGTGCAAACCTGTTTGCCAGCCGTGTCTGGCTTGCTGAGGTGTGCTAACCTGCCGCGTCGCCAGAGCTCCCACGTGCGCGCTTTGGCGGTTCGGTCTGTCAGTACATATTTCAAGTGCAGTTGATCGGGCCCGAAGGAATATTCTTTCACCAGGAGCGCGCTCTGCTTCACCGTCGTTCCTTTGTCGACGCCGCTCCACTGGGCCTCCCATTGTATGTGGTAGCTGTCCAAGCCGTCCAGGCCCTCGTTACGACTGTCGAGCGAGAGTTCGTCCGCGGCGGCGCTGACGGTTGGGGCCGATGTTGCGTTATTCGCGTGTGCCGTAGGCGCCGTAGTCTGACGGCTTGGCGAGGGACTCGGCGGACGGTTTGTGCTTGCGGGAGTAGGAGAGGGTCCATTTGCGCCGCACGCCGCGGCGAGCATCGCCGTGCCGGCGAGGATAATCAGTGCTACCCACCATTGCCGTTTCATGTTTTTCTCCTCTTTCTTACTTGACGCGGAACGTATCGCCGCCGGCATGTTGAACTGTCACGCCCAACTGTTCCAGGGCCGCAGCGGCTCGCTCGCGGACTGGAAAGAGAGAAAAACTGCTCCCATCCTGCTGAACCTGGATGCTGAAAGGATCGGCCAAAGCTTGTTTCAAGTCCGGTATCGCCTCATGCGCTTGCAGGGTACCAAGCAACTGTGCTGCAACCATGCGAACGTCCCAATGGGTTGAATAATGCAGTAAGTCCTGCAAGCGCGGCGTGATTTCATGGGCCCCGCCATAACCCAGCGCCAACACCAGCCACTCCTGAGTCTCGCCCGATCTCGCCAAGACGGCCTGTCGTAGAGCCGGTTTTGATTCCTGTCCCAGTCCTGCCAGCATTTGAGCGAACTCCATCTTCAGGAGAGTACTGGTTGGTTTGTTTGGATTGCCTGCTGGTGGTGCATTCAGAGGTGCCGCGACTTCCCGGTCAAGCATGCCAGCTAGAATCGTCACCCGATTTCTGGTCGAGATGTCGTGACGTGCTGGCAGCATCCAAGCCGCAGTCAGACGGTCCTGCCAGTCTGGGCTGCTCAACTTTTGATAGATGAACACAACGTTCGGCGTGGCGGTCGGAAGAGGAGCACTCGCCTCGAGCGTGGGGGTCGCGTCCAGGAGCGCCGTCAACGTCTCGGGCATATTCGGCCTGGCGTTCCAGGGCGCGACGGGTATCCAGCTCAGCAGCCAAACGCATGCGACGGTAACTGCGCCGACCGGCAACAAAAGACAACCGAGCTTTACAATTCGCATTATCGTCCTCCTTGACATGGTCTGTCTGCTTGCTTGCCGGGACACGCCCAATCCTCCTTGTTCGCCGAACCGATCCGCCAACGCGCTTCGGCTTTAGCGGCAACACATTCGTTGTCGCTCATACCGATTCCGCACGTATCCCATAGTTGGGGGTTCATCCCGAGATTGCCCTCAAACACATCGGGGATATGGTCAGCATCACAATCGTACTTGTACCGTGCGGGCGGGGCAGGGCGCTGGAGCAGCGGAAGCAAGCACGGGCCTTCATTGTCATTGAAGTGTGTGGGCCTGTACTCCGCAGGCTGGTCGGGCCAGGCCCACCATTCTTTGAAGTTAAGGAGATGAGTCCATTCGTGGAGCACGGTCACGCCGAAAACATCAATCCCTTCGGCGCTCACGGGCGGTCGGATGAGCCCGTTGACTGATTTGAAGTCACTTTGCTTGAGATCACATACATAGATCCAGTCGGCAGCATAGAGATTAGCGTAGCCGTTGAAGAAACCCAGGTCGCCGGGCCCGCATCCGTTGGTGGCGCCACCACCCCCGTAGCGAATGGCATCGGCCGTATGCCCCTGTGCGGCGGAGGTCTGCTTCCAGTAATAGAACCAGTTGGGCACCTTCCCATTGTTGCTCCCGGGACTGTTAGAGGCGTCGCGACCGAAGAACAAGCGGACCGACTGCGACGTGTGGCAGCGGGCTGTGGATGAGACGATCCGGGCTTCAATGGTTTTGCTGCCGAACTCGCTATTCTTGTCCGGCAAGCCCTCGTATTTGAACTGGACCTCGGGCCCGCGCGGCGGATCGGGCGTGGTTGTTAACGTGCTGCCGTTAATCGCGGGCAAGGTCCATTCGATCTGATTGGCCAGTGAATGGGGAACGGCCACAGCCGAGAGCTTACCCTTGATTGCGCCTGGCTTGTTATCATCAAACACCCATTGCGCTTTTGGCAAGGGCTCATAAATTGTGACCGAGCACTCACCGGGGTTGACACGCGTCAAATCCCAACTGACAGTCTCTGTCCCTTTTTGACGCGGAATGGGTAAGCTGCCGGAAAGCACGTTGGGCCTTGTCGGATCGATCGTTCCACGGATTGGGCTACCCCCCAGGGATTCGGATACGCTCTGGGGATAGGAGTCGGCATGGGTGTAGGTATTCGGGGAATTTCGACACTCCGGGGATTGGTGCTCAATGTTATAAGGGCCGCACCACGCGGTGGCGGCGGTGTTCTTATTAACCGTGGCACTTGGGAGAGGCGGCGTGGTAAATGTGATTTCATATTGCCCGTCGTCAAACAGAATCACCTGCACGCTCGTTTGCTGCGTGTCTATTGAAGTGGCGGCGCCTGCCGTCTCCTCCTGGGAATCCTTGCCCACGAAAGGATAATTTACGGTGTGATCCGTGCGTCGTCCGGCGATGTTGTATTGCACCGTTCCAACCGCATGGTCGCCCGCGACGTCGATGCTAGCCGTGGTGCTTTCGGAACCACTATCAGTACTCAGCGACTCCGTAGTAAACCCTGAGGGCTCTGAGTTTATGGCTTCACTCCAAGTGAAAATCGATGAGTCGGTAATTGTGCCGCTCCAACATGAGTTGCACTCCGACGATGCCGGCGATGCCGGACTCTGTGCTTCACAGCCGCAGGCAATAAGAATGAGTACGAGAGGCAGGCGGGCGCGGATTGATGGGAATAGCATGTCTCCTCCGATTGACCGAGCATGTATCTGAATCCCAAGGTCGCGTGGGTTCACTGTGCGCACGCGGTGACGCGTTCGAGGGCATGGACGCACTGTGCTGCAAGATCGTGGTCGAGCTATCCCCACTTGGGCCGTGGCCACCGCGGAAGACCGCTGCAGCTCGGCGCTTCTCGATAACAAAACAAAAAACCGACCTCTATCCCTGTGGGGTGTCCAGGGCGTGTAAGTCGGTATCGAACTCTGCCATCATACTTCTCCTTCCGGAATAGAAGCGAACTAAGATCTAGTTGCAGCGGCCGAAAGGCGAACTGATGTGGTGTGAACAGACGCGATATTCAGTTGGCTTATTGTACGTATTGTACTCCGCTCTCCAGATTTGTCGAGAATCAACGTAAGGTGGAGGTGCTTCAGAGCAGGGAGGCTGCGATATCCGCATGGACAAGAAGAGCAACGCTTTGGCACACCACTTGTTCTCATTGAATACTGGCGTGGCATGGTGCTGCCGGACCGATGGGTGTAGAATAGGGCACGACTTGACTAGGGTGGCGGATGGTTCGGAACTTAGGATTCGCCGTATTTGTTTACCGGGTAGGGTGCGTGTGCATACCGCCAGTCATCAAGGAGACGATGAGGCAGATGCGGTACCCACGCCAAGCACAGGCAGCCGTGCCGGGTTAGTGGCTTGCTCGGCGGGCCGCACGGGCGGATCCGTGTCGGAGCCGCACAGGTCAAGCAGCACGGCGCCCGCCGTCTGTAACACCTGGCGCGTTTGGTCAATGAAGTCCAAGCCTTGCTTTTCGCAGGTGCGGATGACACTGCTTAACACGCTGTGCGCCGTGGCACCCGCCTGGCTGCGATTGCAGCCATTGGTCTTGCGAATAATCACAGCGGGTCGCAACTCCCGCTCGGCGGCGTTGTTCGTCGGTGCCACCTCCGCCACATACAGGAAGGTGAACAGGTGCTCACGCTGTTTGCGCAGCAGTTTGGCAAAGCACGCCGTGTCGGGCTGGCGGTAGTGGCGCTCCAGCAGGCGGTCCAAGGCCGCCTCCAGCTTGCCGCAGGCCACACGGTAGCCGTGCGGACTGAGGCGGGCTTGTCGCGCTTTGAGCGTGATGCCCCCGCGCAGCAGCCGCGCGAGCTGCTGACTGAACTGCACGGTAGTGCGGTTGCCGCTTTCCAGCAAGGCGCCGCAGCGTTTGAGCAAGTGCCCAGCGCATTTGGCTTTGACATAGCCCAACGGGTCGTAGGCCAGGAAGCAGTCGCTGACCAGCACCCCGGCAAAGTCCGTGCCGAGGATGGACTCGACCACCGCATGCCCACGGCTGGGGTCGATCAGGTAGACGCTCAACTGCTCATTGGTAAAGACCCACAGCCAGGCGCTGTGCCCGCCGATTTTCCAGCCCGTCTCGTCGACATGGATCACGCTACTCTGGCGCAGTTGCACGAGCAACCGCCGATAGCTGGGCTGCCACTGCTGGGCCAGCCGCTGATCGGCGCGCGCGAAGCTCGAGCGGTTGGCTGGCAGCCCAAAGCTGCGCTGGCAGAAGCGCGCCACCTTGCCATACGAGACGCCCAGGACGTGCTTCAGTTCGGCGCCCAGCGCCAGTACGTTCGGCCCCAACTGCACAGCCGCACCGCCGAGCGCATCGGAGGTTTGCTCGGAATGGCGACCCTGCACGCGGCGGGCACATTGCTCACAATGTCCGATATGCACGTTGAACTGCGTGACCACTGGCTTGACCGGGCGCGGAATGTCTTCCTGGTATTGTGGCTGTACCTCGTCTTCCTGCACCGGGCCGCCGCAATGCGGACACGCGTCCGGCAGGGAGGCTTCCAATTCGCGGTCGATGTGGCTGGGCTTGGCGCGATGCGCCGCCGGATGACCCGCTTTCCGACCCGGCTTCTTCGGCTCGGCTTTGGGTGCGCCTTTGGCGAACGGCGTCGCCTGGCGTTTGCTGCGCCGCTGGGCGTCATCCAGTTGCTGTTCCAACTCGGCAATGCGCGCTGCTTGTTGGGCGATCGTCGCCTCCAACCGCACGATCGTCGCAGCCTGCTGCCTGACCAGCGCCTGCAATTCAGCCAGCTGCTTCGTCAACCCGTCCATTGTCATCACACAGCCACCATACACCATTCGTCAGCCAACTGCAATCCGACTTCTGTCCAATTGACACCTTGTTCTCAGCTTGTCTGACCCGGTAAACAACTACGATTCGCCAAACCCAGCCACAAACGAATGAGCTACATAGAACCGCCCACAACTCAGATCGTAAAACGCGAGGAAAGCATGGGACGCGGAACGAAAACCTGTCTGGGTTGCGGGGTGGTAGTGGTGCTGGTCACTTGTGTGGTGTGCGCTGTGGCGTCGGCGGCCACCCCGGTCGTCGCTTCGCTCGTCGTGTCGGGCCTGACCGCCAACTTGGCGGGCAGCGTCGACCCGGTGAAGGCCAAACAGGTCGGGACGCAGATCGCGGACTACACGTTGCCGCCAAGACACGCGGAGCAAGTGGGCGTGGACGTTTGGGCCTTGCAGATGGTTGTTATCACGCCGAATGTTTTCGACACGAATCTCAATCGGAATGACGGCTACGTCATTAACCTGCTGGCGACGAAGTTGCCGGTGGACAGCGCGCAACTCGAACAACAGATGCTCGACGCGCTGCTGGAACAGACGAAGGCGAGGGGCGTCGCGTGGCAGAAGGTGGGCGAGCACCCGGTAACCATCCGGGGTAAGTCGGCGACGCTGAGCGTGCTAGAAGACGATCCCCGGCATCCAACCATCCGCGCTGCGAGCGGCACGTTCCAGGGTAAGAACGGCCAGACGCTCGTGCAGATCATTAGCACGGCAGATTTGTGGAATTGGAGGGTCGTGGAGAGTTTCCTGGGATCCATTCGGTGAAGTGTTTGACCGCGTTTGGCATGAAGGCGAGAGCTGGGGCGTAAGGAGAATTCGCCATACATGATGCTGGTGACGTGCTTCGCTTCGTGGCCTTCCGCGAAGCGCGGCAATTGCGTCTGACCTGGGAACGGGCGTATACCCGCCGTGGCAACGCAGGCATTGCAAACTGGAGGTGCGCATGTCATTCGCCAGAGCATGTCTCGGGGCATTACTTGCGCTGGTTCTGTTAGCGCCGGCCATTCTTTGGCAGCCGGCGGCGTATGCCGGGCCTGGGCACGGGGTTGTGAATATCGGCGACGACGGTGCGCACCGTGCGCCGCTTTCGCCGGACGCTAACCCAATCAGTTACTTTGGTTTCTCCCCACTCGTCATCCGTTTGACGGGCACGACCAATCCCTATTTCTACATTCAGACCGACAACACGATAACCTCAGCCTACATCACGCTCACCAATGGCAGCACCCTGTCGCTCATCGCTGCTGGTAGCGGGTACTTTTACAACACTCTGACACATGCGCAGGCTGTCTACGGTTACACGGCCGCAGATTACAACCACAACTTTGTCGGTTTTCTCAACGTCTTCCAGGGCGCAACCAAGGCGGGCCAGTACAATCTCTTCATCAACATTCTGGACAGCCAGATACCGTCAGTCGTGCCGCACATCGTCAGCGTGCAGGCCCAGCAGACTCCGCATGTCGTAAACCTCTATCTCCCCGCGCTATACCCTGCCACGATGGACGACGCGATTGTCGCTACCGCGTTCTATCAGGACTATGCCGACAACTACGATTTCCTCAACATCATCTACACGCCCCAGCACTTCGCTAACCGCTTTCACTACGCGACCCGTAACACCGTGTCCGGCATCGGGCTGGGATTGTTCGACAACGATGCATCATATGGCGTCCCAGCCACTCACCGGTTGCGTGGTATTTCGGTCTATCCGATCGTGGACTACTTCGACATGGCCGAGCGTGCCTCGCTGCACGAACTGGGCCATCAGTGGATCAACTTTCTGACGGTGCCCAAGCTTCAGGGTGTCACGCCACACTGGCCGGTCTCGTCGCTCGACTATGGGATGATGGGCTGGCAATGCTGCGGCAACCCACAGGGGCTGGATTGGCCCTACCAGCTAACCCCGCTTGGCGGTGGCGACTATCAATGCAATTACGCGGGCAACAGCCTGACATATAACAGCATGGAACTCTATCTCATGGGCCTAGTGCCCAGTTCGGAAGCAGGTTCATATGTGGTATTCACTAATCAGAACCAGAGTTGCGGCACAACCCTGAGCGGCCCGGTGCAAACAGTCACATCCGCCGACGTCATTGCCCAGCATGGAGTGCGCTCGCCCGCATGGCCGTCGGCACAGTCGAAATTCCGAGTGGCGACCGTCGTCGTCAGCCAGTCATTCCTCAGTGCCGACGAGATGGCTTTCCTCGACTACTTTGCGGCGCGCGGCAGTCTGACGATTCCGCTTGGCTATACGTCCGGCTTTGCAGTGGGTACGACCTGGCCGTTCTACCTGGCCACCGGCGGCCGCGGGTGTCTAGTCACTACCATTGACTTCACGGGTGGCTGCTATCGGCTAGAGCTGCCGCTAATACGCAGGTGAACAGTCATCAGTGTCTACTCCGTCGTGCCCGAATGTGCGCCCACCAACGACTTTACCGTACGGACTGCATAAGTCATGCAATAATGTTGCGGATGACCTGCGCGAGTTGGCCAGCTCAGTGAGAAAGGCTCTCTATTCTTAAATTCCGTCTTTACAATCAGTGCGGAAAATGGGAGAATACCGTCGGCGCACAGGGGACCAATTCATAAAGGCGGTGTACCGTGAATTCGAACATCACGTCCGCTTTACCAGTGAATAGCACGATTCCGCGCGCGGCCCGCATCCTACTGGCGCTGGCGCTGCTGGCCCCCGCACTGTTCTGCGGGTTAGCCAACCTGCTCCTGCCGACCCTCGCAACGTTCAATCTGAGCCTGCAAAAGGCGTCGCTCACCGCCGCCGACCAGTTTGTGGGCCTGGATAATTACGCGGCGCTTGCCCAGTCGCCGCTCTTTGGCAGCGCCTCCAGCTTCACGCTTGCGCTCATCGTCACACGGCTGATGGCCGTCGCGCTGGCGCCTATCGTGCTTGCGTTGGCCGCACAGCAGTTGGGCACGCCGGCGCGCATCGGGCTGCGCCTGGCTTTCACGGTGCCGCTTGCGCTGTTCGCGCCGGTTTCACTAGCGCTCCGTTGGCGGCTGGCGCTGCTACCCAATACCGGCTGGCTGGCGCCGCTGCTCGGCCCAGGATCGCCGCTCAACCTGGGCTCTTCGGCGGCGGGTGTCGTCCTCCTGATTGACGGGCTGCAGACACTGGCGCTTGCGTGCGGCATCGGCCTCGTCGTCTTTCTGCCGGCGCTGCGGGCGGTGCAAGCCCGCGCCGCATTGGTCGTCTGCTGGCTAATCGGACTGCTGGCTGCCGCCGCCTATGCGCTCCAGGAATTTGTCGGCAGCTACGTGCTGACCAACGGCCGCCCCACGAACACCACCTTGACGTTTGCGCTGTACCAGTACAATCAGGCTTTCCGCTTCCTGCAGTTTGGTGTCGCGGCGACGCTGGCGTCGCTGACGTTGATCGCGCTGGCCATCTTGGGAATCACGGCCGGCGTGCTCGTGGCGGCCACCGGGTTGCAGATCGGTTTCGGATCGGAGAGTAGCGGCACGCGTCCCGCTTCGCGCGCGCCGGGAGTTGTTTGGCTGTGGCTGCTGGCGGCGCTCGGCGGGCTGGGGCTGTGCACTGTCAGCCTCGTACCGCAGTGGGGCGCGCTCAATGCATCGGCTGCACTGCCGCCCGGATTCGCGCTCGAACGGCTGCTGCCCAACACGCTGGTGCCCGTGCTGGCAGCGCTGGCCGTTCAAATTCCGGTGGCCTACGCCGGGGCGCTCGCCATCGGCGCATTGCGCCCCCTCGGCCGGCACAGCGAATGGCTCTTGCTCCTGTTCAGTCCCTGGCTGTTCGTGACAAGCGGGCCGCTCAGCCTCGCGGCGTTCCAGGGCCTGCGTAGCGCGGGCACGTTCAACAGCGTCGCCGCGCTTGGGTCGCCGCTCCTCATTAGCGTACCGGCGTTGTTTGTGTTTACCCTCTTTTTCAAAGGGCAGGCACGCCAATGGCAGCGCGCGCGCGCCGCGGGCCAGGGGGCGCTCGCGGCGTTTGCCATGCAAATGCTTCTGCCATCCCTGCCGCTGGTCATCGGTGCCGCGGCGGTGCTCGCGCTAGCCGGAGTCCAGGAACTGTTATGGCCGCTGGTTGCCGCCAGTGACCCCAAGTTGAGCACCGTCAACGTCGCGCTGGTGCAGCTGGCGAGCAGCTTCAGCCTGTCGTCGCCCACGCTGGAGGCCGCCATCAATGCGTTTGCCCTGCCAGTCTTTCTGGCCTTCTTCGTGGTCTTCGCCGCGCTGCAGGGATTCTATCTCGAGCGGCTGGTGATCAATCGTTCCACGGAAATGGATCCCGCCGCGGCGCAGTAAGTCGCTTCCGCGCGTGTCCAGGCCGGCAGGGGCAAGCTCTGCACCTACCTCGCTGATCGAGCAGTCATTCCCGCGCCAGCGGGAATCCAGCCGAAGCGCGTACCCAGATGCGGCACGAATTGACGCGGTAACCAGCGGCCCTCCAGACTCCACGGTTGCGGGTTCGAGTCCTGCCTCTTCCTCAAGTTGGAGCGAGGTTGGCAAGAGGATAGTGAAAGTTGGAGGCAGTACCACGGAGTGTCCTTCAGACTACAGGTCTTATGTCGATTGAACACTTGAATAATGTTTCTCGATGAGGCAATGCGTTGTGCAATTCTAATTGTCGTTAAGGTGTCCATCAATACGCCACAATTCATCACTGAAACCCCGCCGAGACTTGCGCGACGATCAGGTTCTCGCCATGCTGGTGCCGCCCTTGCTCGCCGAAGAAAGGAGTAGCCGCTACTGTGTAGAATGGTCTGGTCATGCCCATAATCTAGCAATCGTTCACCGGTGTTTCCCACCGCCTCGACGGTCTGCCAGAGCGAACTAAAAAAGCCTTCGGAATTTCGAAGGCTTTTCGTATCGACTGCACCAACGGTTATTGCCCCGGCGGGCGGTAGGAAGGATGCTTCTTGACGGCCTCATCCACTTCCTCTGTTGTCATGAGTAGCGTTGTCTTTGTGCCAGCCCCTCCGGCGGCGCCGACGGTCAAAGCGACAGCTGCCATACTTATGCTATCTGGCATGTCGAGGATGATAAACACGTCAGTTTCTCCAAACGCGTAGTAGATGGATTCGACCTTGCCCCCGCCGGATTGGACCAATTTTTCAATCGCCGCTCGTCGGCCTGAGCCGCCATCTTTGAGCAGCCCCTTTGCGCCCTCGACGCTGTACTTGCCTTCGAGTAGGAATTTCGCCATTTGACTCTCCTTTAACAGGTTGGAGATGTACGCTCACGTTGGGCGCACATTGGTTTGGCAATCACTTGGTTCGGCAACTGACTCAGACGAGCAGCCTCAATGGTTGATTCTGCATTACGATCGCTTCTCGAATCGTTAGGCCTCACGACGGTTTAAAGCTACAACTGGCAGGGCTGCCGGCGCGGGTGCACCGCGCTTATTGCTTCGTAATTGCGCTCCGTCCGCCCCGCAGGACATACTTCTGGATCTTACCTGTCGCGGTCTTTGGTAGTTCGTTCACAAAGGTGATGCCTTGAGGCACTTTGAAATGCGCCAGATGCTCGCGTGCAAACGCTTTCAACTCGCTATCGCTCACGGACGCGCCGGGGCGCAGTATGACGAATGCCTGTGGCGCTTCACCCCATTTCTCATGCGGCATGCCCACAATCGCCACTTCCTGCACCGCCGGATGGCGCAACAGCACCCCCTCCACCTCCACTGAGGAGATGTTTTCCCCGCCGCTGATGATGATATCTTTCAAACGGTCACGGATTTCGACATAGCCATCCGGATGCACAACAGCGGCATCGCCGGTGTGAAACCATCCATCGCGCATCGCCTGCGCCGTAGCCTCAGGGTCGTTGTAGTAGCCCTTCATCACGACATTGCCGCGCACGACAATCTCGCCCGTGGTCTCTGCATCGTGCGGCACTTCTTTCCCGTCTGGATCGACGACCAAGAGTTCGCCCGAGGTGATCAATTCGACGCCCTGCCGGGCCTTGATGACCGCGCGTGCCTGGGGTGAGAGCCGCGTGTCCTCGGGGCGCTCTTCGCAAATGGAAATGAACGGCGACGTTTCCGTCAGTCCATAGACCTGCGTGAGCTCCCAACCGAACTCGCCTTCAATCCGCTCGATGGTTGCGGCTGCGGGCGGCGCGCCGGCGATGAACAGGTGCACGCCCCGCGGCGCCGTGTGGCGTATTTCTTCCGGCGCATTGACGAGGCTGATGAGCACGGTCGGCGACGCGCAACACATGCTGACGCGCTCGCTCTGCATCAGGTCAAAGATCGCGCGCGGCTCGACCCGGCGCAGGCAGATTTGCGCGCCGCCCCGCGCGGCCACAATCCAGACGAACGTCCAGCCGTTGGCGTGGAACATGGGCAGCGTCCACAGGTAGCGATCCTTGAGTGTCATGGGATGATGCACAAGCGTACCCACCACATTCAGGTAGGCGTTGCGATGGGTGATCATCACCCCTTTCGGACGGGACGTGGTGCCGCTGGTGTAGTTGATGGAAATGAGATCGGTCTCGGCGATCGGCGGGTGCTCGAAGGTCGTTGAGGCCGCGGCGAGCATCGATTCGTAGTCGAGCCAGCCCTCCTTTGCCCCTTCCAACGCAACGTACCGTTCGACCTTCGGTAGTTGCGCGCGCATGCCATCCACGGCGGCAAGGTAATCGCTATGCACACAGACGATGCGGGCTCCGCTATGGTTGATGATGTAGACGAAATCATCGGTGCTGAGCCGGTAGTTGATCGGCACCAGGACCGCTCCGATTTGCGGCACCGCATAATAGGATTCAAGGTGGGCATGCGTGTTGGGCGCGATGTAGGCAACGCGGTCACCCGGTTGGATGCCAAAGCGTTGCAGCGTCGACGACCAGCGATCACAGCGCTCGAAGAACTGTGCATAGGTGAATCGCTGAGCGCCATCCACCACGGCTTCGCGCTGCGCATACAAGCGGCGCGCCCGTCGTGCGAATTCCATTGGGGTTAATGCCGTTTCCATGGTTGCATCTCCTCCTCATGTTGTGCCTTTGCAGAGACTCTCGCCCCTTCACGGCTTGCGCCCGCTAACCGCAAGGCCCATGGCCAAACAAAAGAAACGCCCCGCCTGCGCGCGGTCTGCCAGGTCGGCCCACCAGCCAGTCGATTCGTCCGCCGATATAATGCCCGCTTCAGCCGCACGTTCGGCAGACTGTTGCAATAGAAAGATCGGATTGGCCAGAGTCAAATCCGCGAAGATATACGGCACGGTTTCCAGTGCAACGTCCTTCAGCCCCGATGCCTTGAACTGGCCAACCAATTGGCGGCCGCTCCAGCCATTACGATGACTATCGCAGCTATGATTCAATATCCTCCGCGTCAACGCATGATCGGACGCATCGACGATCAGGGTTTCCCAGTCGGGATCAAATACGTAGATTTTCCCTCCCGCTTTGACGACTCGGACCATTTCGGTCAGGGCCTGCTGCGGGTGATCCAGGTGCTGGAAGACCCGGTCAGCCCGACAGCCATCAAAGGTATTATCCGCAAAATCGAGGCGGTACGTGTAGCCGACGCAAAACTCAAGCGGCAGGTTTGCGCCCACCGCCCGCTTGCGCGCTTCCTCGATCATCGTCTCGCTGCTGTCCAGACCAACGACACGGCCGCTCATCCCGACAATCTGCGCAAGCGCTCGCGCATCATCACCCGCGCCACACCCGATATCCAGGAAATGCGCGCCACTACGAGCATCCAGCAAAGCAAAGCTCCGCTGCTTGTATGCTTGAGTCACCTCCAGTCCAGTCATCGAATCCAAATAGTTCACATGGTAGTTCGGGTCGGCTGCACGGTCGACGTTGGTGAAGTCCTGGATTTGAGGCGACATGTTTGCGCTCCTTTGTCTGGAACCCGTTGAGGGTCAGTCATCGGCTGTGGAACATGTGAGGATATTCTACTTGCGTTTTCGGCCCTGTCCAGTACCTGTCGGATGGGTCGATGCCTTCACCGAGCGCATCGCAGGTCGCAGCGGGCGCACGTCCCAGTCTCCGTATCATGCCGGCGGCGTCCCAGTAATGCGTGTTCACCTGTATTTTGCCATCTTTCATTCGTCAGATCGTTGAACTGCTATGGCGAACGGGATGCTGCTTTCCGTTCCAGTACGCGGAAGAGGATGAGCGCCGCAATACAGACGAACATGGCTCCCGCACCGAAGTAGATTGGTGCTGCCGGATCGCGTGTCACGTCGCGTGACATGCCCGAGAACGGCGTGACAGCCGCCTGCAACCCGTATGTGATCGTGTAGAAGACGCCCATGGCGGTTGACCGCGCATGCGGTTGCACGACGGACGGGACCAGCGCCATGATGTTGCCAACCGGAATGCCGACAATCAGGCCCCAGGCAATGAGCGGAGCGACCTGGCCCAGGCTGGGCGGAATGACCAGCATCAGCAAGCCGCTGGCCAGGAAGCTGCCCAGCATGACCAGATTGGGATGGCCGATGCGCTGCGCCACAATGCCGCCCAGTTGAACTGATGGAATGGTCAGCCACATGGCAACACTGATCAATGCCCCGGCATCGGCGAGACTGTAGCCGCTGGCGGTCAGATACGATGGCCCAAAGCTTGAGAAGGTGCTGTACCCGACATTTATCAGTGCCCAGATTAGCCCGGCTAGCACGATTAGCGCCAAATCGCGCGTGCCCAACCGGTAGCGAGCCGCCGGGTTGGTTGCAGGCATGGCACTGGCTGATGGGTTCCGATACGCGACCAGCATGAACAAGAGCGATGCGGCGCACATGGCGGCCGCCATGATCATCACCATCTGCCATGACATGATGGTTGCCATTGGTCCCAACAGGACGAGTCCCAGGCTGACACCGACGGGGAAGCTGCTCATGGCGAGTGCCATCGCGGCCACCATCTCGCGTCCGGAAAACCAGTCGATCACCATCTTGGTCAGCAGCACACTCAGCAACATGCTGCCCGCGCCGCTAATCAATCGACCGATCGCCAACATGCCGAAGTCGTTGCCAATGCCCATCAGCACGCCGCCTGCGGTCATCATGCCGAGCGACACCAGGGTGATCTGCTTGTCGCCAAAGCGACGGCCCAGCATGGCGCCGGGAATCGCCAGGATCAGGCCGGGCAGGTTGCCGAGCCCGAGCAGCGTGCCGAGCTGCGTGAAGTCGATGCCGAGATCGCGCACAATGAGCGGTGCAAGTGAGCCGAGCGTCTGGCCCTGAAAGCCGATTACGATGCGGACGGTGAAGATCACGGCCAGCATCAGCCAACGGTTTCCCAAGCGTGTGCCTCCTGACGTTTCGGAGCCGTGATCAAATAAATTGTTTGCCATCCAACCCTCGGTTGTCTTTGACCACCAACGCAATAGAATGTAAATTACCCCCAACAAATCGGACTCGTAAAGTGGCCGACGGGGAATCGCATCATCCTATCCAATTGATGGCTTTCCGGATTCGACCTGTGGCCCTATTTAAACACAATTGAGTAGCCAACGTAAGGCCATTTGTGATAGCCAAAGTGATATGGAAAGGGATAGGCGCGTGGAAGGCGAGCGTCCATCATGCGCCCCACACGGTCTGCGCACAAGCGAGAGGGACATAGACCATGCCGCGACAAGCGTCTGCGCCATCCCAGTCCGATCAGCCGCTTTCCTTCGGCGGGTGGCTTAAGTGGCAGCGCAAAGTGCTCGATTTGACCCAGGACCAACTCGCGCAGCGGGCCGGCTGCGCGCGCGTGACGATACGGAAGATCGAGACCAACGAGATGCGCCCGTCAAGGCAAATGGCCGAGCTTCTGGCCCGTGCGTTGGCCATTTCCGTGACGGAGCGCGCCACCTTCGTGGAATTTGCGCGCGGCGTGCTGACTTTGGAGGAATGGCGTCCGCAGCAGAACGGGCCGATTCCCGCCGCAGACCGTGAGGCGTTTGTGGCGGCTGCGCGCGGTGCGGAATGGGACGAACCGCATTCCGCCTTGGCTTCGATAGATCGCCCAACCCACAATAATCTGCCAATGCAACTGACCTCTTTCATCGGGCGCGAGTCCGAGATAGTAGAGGTGCGTCGCCTGTTGGCCGAAACCCGTCTGCTGACGCTCATGGGTGCGGGTGGCGTTGGCAAAACGCGCCTGACCCTGCAGGTCGCCGCCGAGGAGCTCGGGACTTACAGTGATGGCGTCTGGCTGGCCGAACTGGCGCCGCTGGCCGATCCCGCACTGATCGCCAGCACGATCGCATCCGCCGTCGGCGTCCGCGAGGAACCAAACCGCCCGATACTGGCCACCCTCGGCGACCACTTCCGCGACAGTTGCGCACTGATCGTGCTGGACAACTGCGAGCACCTCATCGCTGACGCTGCGCAAGTCTGCGATAACTTGCTGCACGCCGCGCCGCGCCTCACGATCATCGCCACCAGCCGCGAGGCGCTCGGCATCGGCGGTGAGACGGCATACCGTGTGCCGTCCCTTGACATCCCAGCAGACGCGATGCCACTTGACGCGCTCTCGCACGTCGCCTCGGTCAGGCTTTTCACCGAACGCTCGGCGTCGGCCAAGACCGACTTTGCGCTGACAACGGCTAACGCCTCCGCCGTCGCGCAGATCTGTCGCCGTCTCGACGGCATCCCACTCGCTATCGAACTGGCAGCCGCGCGGGTGCGCAGCATGACCGCCGAGCAAATCGCGGCGCGCTTGGATGACCGCTTCCGAATCCTGACTGGCGGCAGCCGCACCGCCCTGCCGCGCCAGCAGACCCTGCGCGCGCTGATTGACTGGAGTTACCGCCTGCTGACCGAGCCGGAGAAGACGCTGTTGAGCCGCCTCTCGGTCTTCGCCGGCGGCTGGACGCTGGAAGCGGCGGAGAGCGTGTGCTCAGGGCACGGACTCGAAGCGCAAAACATCCTCGACTTGCTGACGCACCTGGTGGACCGCTCACTGGTCGTGCTCGATGAGAGCAGTGACGAGCCACGCTACCAGATGCTGGAAACGATCCGCCAGTTTGCCCGCGAGGCGCTGGCCGGCACCGAAGAGGGTTCGAGGATCCGCGATGTTCATCTCAGGTATTATGTTACCTTGCTCGAGACGGCGGCAGATGCGTGGTTCGGTCAAAAGATTCCCCAGCGCAGCACACTTAGCCGTGTCCGCCAAGAATTGGACAACCTACGCGGAGCGTTGACCTGGGCAACAAACAGCAATGTCGAACTTGGCTTGCAGTTGGCAAGTGTGTTCAACGGGGCATGGCATCATCTTGGTTACGGCAACGAAATATATGAGTGGAACTGCGATTTCCTGCAGCGAAGCGCCAAGGATGCAACGCCGGCGCGCGCGTGGGCACTCGCCTATCTCGGGTGGTATGAGTCCGCGTTTCTCGATGATGTTGAACAAAGTCTTTCCCATTATCGCGACAGCATTGCGATTTGGATCGCGCTTGGCGATCAACGCGGACTTGCCCTTTCATTGCTCTCCTCTTCGACAGCGCTAGTCGTCACAGACCCAATTCAGGCACACAACCATGTAGCGGAAGGACTGCGGCTGGCAGAAGCCATTGGAGATCCCATCCTGATTGCAACCGCACATTTGCGAATGGGGGAATTGTGGAGACAACAGGGTGACGATGCGCGTGCCGAGAAGCATTACCAACGTAGCCTCAACTTGTCCAGGTCAACACATGCCGAACTTCGCGTCGGTACGATATTGAATACGCTCGCATTCATCGCCTTGCACCGAAACGACCTGAGGCTTGCGAGGATGTATATTTTGGAGGCGCTATCTCATATAGCCGGAATGGACTTGCCAGGCATCGTTGCTGATTCACTTACGGCATTGGCAGGTGTCTCCGCGTTGCAGCAGGAGACCCTCGTTTCGGCCAGATTGTTTGGCGCGACCGCGGCAATCTTTGAGCGCACAAATACGCGCCGGCAGCGGATCGACCGCGCCGACTTCGACCGCTACCTCGCCCTCGCCCGATCGCAAGCCGATCCCTCCGCCTTCGAAGCCGCTTTCGCCACTGGCCGCGCCATGTCCTACGACGAAGCCATCGCCTACGCCATGGAGGTGCTGCATGGCTAATCGCCTGCCTGGCGTAGAGGCATTTGTGATAGCTGTGGTGGCATGGTCTGTCAATACTCACTTTTGTCGATAGACGCGCAGGACGGATTGCAGTATCGTCGCTCCTTCGGTGCTACATTCCACACTGAGAGCGATCTGTGAGCAACCGCTCAGCCGTAGAATGCTGACGTATGCGAACAGTCGTTAGCGCACGCGCTCGTCTCTGGGTATGCGGCGCAGGGCGCACCGCTGCCCTCTACGTCCGTGAAGAGGAAAGTGACGGTGCCGGACGGACAATCAGACATCTGAGCCCTCCAACGCCAACGCGATCGCCTGCTCCAGCGTCAGCGCGTGGCCTTCCGACCAGGCCAAGTCGTACACAGAGTCCGGCAGCTGGTGCCGGAGCAGCGTCACGGTCTGTTCGTGTTCGAGCCGATCGACAGGGATCATTTCCGAGTGTAACGCAATGAGCATGGCGTCAATGGCCCCGCACACCCTCGTGGCGACGAGCGTATGTCCCTGCGCAGCGCAAACTGCCGCCAAGGCGGCCAGACATTCTGCCACCGCGCGCATATCTTCGCTTTCGGTGTTAAGAGTGAGGCTCTCCCGAATGAACTCTACGGCCTGTTTATGTTCGGCACGACGTCGGGCAATCTGTCCCAGGCCTCTCAGTGCCTTGGCGAGCAGCATATTCTCGCCGAGTGGCCTGATCACCGTTACCGCTTCCTCATACGCGGCCTGTGCCTGCTCCAAATGACCTTGCACATAGGCAACGTCACCGATAAACTCAAGCGAATTTCCAACCAGATGGACAATGCCCGCTTCCCTCGATATTCGAAGCGCCTCTGACGAGACCGTGTCGGCAAGGTCGTAGTCGCGCAGACCAATGGCCGCCCAAGTCAAGTACCCGAGTGCGTCGGCCGCCAAACGCTCAGAGCCCGTTGCTTTGCTAATTGCCACCGCGTCTTCAAGATAGAAGCGCGCTTCTGCGTAGTTACCTGCGACGGATTGAAGTCCACCTGCAGCAAATAACGCGGATGCGCGTGGGGCCAAGCGTGCCTGTCCATCGACGTGGGCTAGGAACTTGCCAAGACGATCAAGGCCTTCAGCGGGAAAGTAATCCGCCCACAACATGAACAGGTCACCGGCAATCCGCATGCCGGACAGGAGGTCGCCATTCTCAAACGACCAGTCGAGGGCGGTTCGGAAATTGTCAACGTCGGTCCGGGCATTTTCAAACCACGCGGTCTGCTCCAGACCCGGCCAGTTGTCCGAAAACGCGATCGCCTGGCGCAGAAAGTATGCCAAGTGTCGTGCGCGCACTCGTGCGCCGTCGCCGGAGTCGAGCAGTTTCTCGCGGGCGTATTGCCGGATCGTCTCGAGAAGACGATAACGCGCTATGCCATGCACATCGTCTTCCGCGACGAGCGATTTCTCCACTAACCGCGACAGCAGGTCCAGCACCTCGATGGCGTCGATGCCGTCCTCGGAGCAGACACTCTCGGCTGCCTCGAAATACCATCCGCCGGCGAAAACGGACACACGCCGCAGCAATGCCTGCTCCGGCTCCGTCAGCAAGCTGAAACTCCAATCAATCGTGCCGCGCAGGGTTTGCTGGCGCGGCATCGCCGTACGGCTGCCGCCCGTCAGCAGACGGAAGCGGTCGTCGAGACGCGCTGCGATCTGCTCTGCCGTGAACAGTTTGATACGCGCGGCAGCGAGTTCGATAGCGAGCGGGATGCCGTCGAGACGGTGACAGATTTGCACGACGGCGAGCGCGTTGGCGTTCGTCAAGGCAAAGCTGCTCTTCGCTGCCTGCGCCCGTACAGCGAATAGTTGCACGGATGCGACGTGCGATAGTGTGTCCAATGGCAAGGCGTTAGTTGGCACGGGGAGCGAGGGCACGCGGTAGGTCGTTTCGCCCGCGATGCTCAGCGCCTCGCGGCTGGTGACGATGATTTTTATGCGCGGTGCAGCACGCAACAGGCTGTCGCACACCATCGCGGCGTCGGCGATGAGGTGCTCGCAGTTGTCCAGCACGAGGAGCACAGTCTTCGAGCGGAAATGGTCGCTCAGAGCGGCCAGCATCGGACGGTTTGGCTCCTCGCGTACGCCCACGGCTGAGGCAATTGTGTTCGGGATAAGGGCTGGATCAGCCAGCGGCGCCAATTCCACAAACCACACGCCGTCAGGTATTTTAGCGACTTCCTCGGTGGCGGCTTGCAGGGCAAGACGTGTCTTGCCGATGCCACCCGCACCAATGAGCGTCAGTAGGCGCGTGCCACTGACCAAGCGGCGCACCTCGGCGACTTCCGCGTCACGCCCGATGAAGGAGGTCAGCTGCGTTGGCAGGTTGTTGGGATGATCGGCGGTCTTGAGCGGCGGGAAGTCGGCAGGCAGACCCTGTGCAACGACCTGGAACAGATGCTCCGGAGCGGCCAAGCCTTTGAGGCGGTGAATGCCGAGGTCGTTCAGGCTGATGCTCAGTGGCAGATCGCGCCCGACCAGATCGGCCACGTCCTGCGACATCAGCACCTGCCCGCCGGACGCGCCGGCCATGATGCGCTGGACGCGCACCAGCGCCATGTAGCCCTCGTAGTCGCCATCGGGGCGGGCGGTTGCACTGCCAGTGTGGAGACCCATGCGCACACGGATGATGACATCGCCCCACGGCTCAGTGTGCAGTGCGTGCTGGGCGTCGAGCGCCGCCATGAGCGCGTCGGGCGCGGTGTGGAACGCGGCGCAGAACGCATCGCCGATGACCTGGAAGACATAGCCGCCGTGCGGCTTGATGGCGCTTTGGACGATGGCGTGGTGACGCGCTTTGGCGCTGGGCCACGTGGCGGGAAACTGCTGCGCGAGGCGGGTGCTGCCTTCGATGTCGGTGAAGAGGAACGTGACGGTGCCGGTCGGCGGGATCGGCATGGCTCCCTCCTGCGGCCAGTGATGTTGCGGTTCGTCTCTTTGCTGCGGATTATACCCATTCGCCTGACTCGGTGCAACCATTGGCCCACGCGAATTGCGCAAATGCCCGTGGCTTAGATCCCGGCACTGCGTGCACATCCCCCATCCTTGCGAAGGTGCGCCACTCGCATACCAATGCCGATCACCGTAGTCCACGCGCGCAATCACTCTATATGCGCCATCGCTCGCAGGCCAGCCGTCACTAGCCAATTGAGAGCCGGGAGCGTTTCGCCGATGGACGCAGTATTCTCGTGGGCGTTGAGCTTGGACGTCGCAGGAAATGCTGCGCTCCCAGTTCGCATTTGCGGGCCGTAATATCATCAAAATGGCTCGCATCCGCTCTGAGCAGTATACCTATGCCTGGCGAGTACAATGCCATTGCCTCTCAGCTGGGCTTTGGCCATCAGGTCGCATAGGTAGGCGCGTCAGCAAACCGCTTGAAAACGGCACAGGGTCCTTTTGCGATGTCGATGTTTAGCTGGGATGTCTGAAAACTCGGCCAGCGCCACAGTTCACGGCG
This sequence comes from Chloroflexota bacterium, assembly GCA_016235055.1. Taxonomy (NCBI): domain Bacteria; kingdom Bacillati; phylum Chloroflexota; species Chloroflexota bacterium. Next base: position 43,965 of record JACRMK010000078.1, read on the forward strand.
TATAGCCGCTAGCGCGTCAACGAAGGTTGGTAAGGGTTTGGCATACCAGGCTGTCTGGCGCGTGAGCACCTTGCCGCGTTGAGCCAAGCCGTGCGCGAGCACGGTAGTCAAAGAGAACAAACCGAACAACGCCGGTGTGGTGCGCGCGATGGCGTTGTCAGACCATTGGCGCTGTGTCTCAACGCCCAGGTGTTCGCGCACTTCGCGATGAGTAACTTCGACTTGCCTGCGTTGAATGAACCATTGAACGATTTGCTGCGCGCCGGCCTGCTGATCGGTGCACAGCAAGGCTTGTGTTTTGAACTTATGCAACGGGTCGCGCACAATCACCCAGCGAATCGGCAGCGCCGGCAGGCCGCAGTGATACCAGAGCACCGTGCCCGTCGTGATTTCAATGATCCGTTTGGCTTCACCATATGAGCAACTTACGACCTAGCGCTCCCAGTGCGTCTTGGACTTGGCCTCCACCTGCTCTAGCGTTGGCAAGCGTTTGCCTTTCTGACGCGGACGCCCCGTTTGGCCCTTGCGGCGTGGCGGCGCAGGCTCATACAAGGCGGCATCCATGCGAAAGCGCACGACCATCGTGATCGGATTTGCCACTTGCGTCATGCGCCACAGCAATTCAAGCGCGGCATAGCTACTATCGGCTACAAATACGAGCGGGCGCTCCGGCAGCCAACGGCGCACTTGCAAGAGCGTCTGCCGCATCCAGTTGGTCGGGGTGCATCGCAACAAACGAGTACTGCGCGGGTTCCGCTTGCGTGTTTTCCTCGCTGTCAGGTGAGCGAGAGTGTGATTTAATGCTGACAGTCAACGAAAACACCCCCACAGGAGGAACCGATGACCGACATACTCTGGATGGTGGACGAGGACAAGCGCCGCGAGATCTGCCCGACCCGGGAGGATTCAATGCATGCACTGCCACGGCGGAGGTCGGTGATATCGCGGCTGGGCGGCTTCGTGGTCGCCGCCGTGCTGGCCGTGATCGTGGTGCCCTGCACATGTTACTGATGTAGGCGGCTGTGCTGACGAGCGCCGAGTCAGTCACATGTTGTCCGGCGCTCACCGCTGGAACTGGTCACTCGGTTGTTTGCAGATCAGAATACCGTTGGAGCACCACTCGCGTCAATCCGTGTTGCCTGGCAGTCAACCGTGTTTCAAGAATGAGACGTGAATAGGGCGGAGAGAATGACGCCTACGTCAGAGGTAACTTGGGGATCTTGTTGCCTGGCAGGCAATGACCACCCGTGGGCGACGGGTTGAGTTCGGGGGATGATCCCCGCCGGTTTCAACGAGTTAGCACTGATTGATTCCATACAGCGTCCTGGTGCGCGCGCAGTTGCGAACGCATGGATGCGAGTGTCTTTGTGTGTCTTGGACGCGACGTTAGCCCGCGCGCAGTTGCAAGCAGGGGATGTGGCAAGGAGCCTTGGCCATCAAAGCGCTTGCTCGATGTTCGTTAGGGCAGGCCACGCGTGTGCTCGCGACGGCGGAATTGTCACGAGCGCGGCGATGCCCCACTTGGGAAGTGAGAATGTCGTCCATTGTGCGACAGGGAGACGCTCCATTGCGATAGGCGCAAATCCGCTATTACGATGCATGAGAATACACGGCTGGTGATCTTCTCACGTACAGGAAGACGGTGAGCGGCGGGTTAGTGCGCAGGGGCAAAAAGAAAACCGACCATTTCTGGCCGGTTTTCGCGAATCTGAGCGGGTGAAGAGGTTCGAACTCTCGGTCTTCTCCTTGGCAAGGAGACGCTTTACCACTAAGCTACACCCGCGCGTGCGCCAACTATACTACCGCATTTACGCGTGCCCGTCAAATTGAATTTCCGTGACCCAGCACCCGGAGTTTCAGGCCGGTCGGGCCCATCCGCGTTTCACCCGCCGGCGCGAAGCACAAAATCCGTGTGGTTCAATCGCTCGGCGCCGGTCGCCGTGATCAGGAAACCGTCTTCGATTCGCAGGCCGCCCCATGGCGCATTGAAAAGCGGGATGTCGATCGAGATGATCATGTTCTCCGCCAGTTCGTTCGCGCTGCTCGGGCCGAAAATCGGCGGCTCGAACTCGATCACACCGACGCTGTGCAGGCCAGAGTATGGAAAGTATTGCGCCATGCCGGCGTCCGCGACGACGCGTCGGCCTAGCGCCTCGACGTCGCGGCCCTTCGCGCCGGGGCGCATCGCGGCGAAGCTCGCTTCCTGTGCGCGGCAGGCGACACTCACCGCCTGCTCGATCTCCACGCCGACGTGGCTGACCAACACCGGACGGCCGATCGCGGCGTGATAACCTTCGTAGCGCGGTGCCACGGTCAGCAGCACCAGATCGGGCGACTCGATACGGCGAAAGGTCGAACGGGCCAGGATGGGGCGCGAGTTGGGGCCGGACGCGACGATGGTATCGATGCCGGTGCCCTCGGCGCCGGCGCGACGCATGGCGCTCTCCGCTTCGGCGGCCACCTCGCGCTCGGTGACGCCCGCACGAATCGCTGTGACGGCCGCGGCAATCCCCAGCTCGGCGATCTGGTACGCATGCCGGATGACGGCAACCTCGGCAGGCGATTTCTGCGCGCGCAGAGCGCACATCGCGTTTTCGATGTCGACCCATTCGGCGCCGGGCAGTGCCGCGCGCAGGCTTGCCGCGAAATCGGCGCCCATCAGGCCTTTGCCTGCGACCCCGATGCGTCGGATCGCCCCCGTATTGTCGGTCGCTTCGCGCGCGACGCGGGCGAATTCGATGATCTGCGAATAGGGGTAGTCCTCGTCGGGGTGCGCAAACTCGCGCAGCACGCGCACGTCGCGCAGTTTGCCAATCTGGATAGCGTACTGATCACTCTCGGGCCCGCAAAGGAGAATTGGTTCGCCAGCCGGACGAACCAGTACGCACATCGGCTCGAAGTGCACCGGCACATCGGCCAGCCAGCGTGCATGCGCCGGGCCGAATACAGCGCGGTCGTCAGCGTAGGCCAGCACCAAGTCAAGCTCGCGTTCGCGCATCAGCGCCTGCACCTGCGCCCAGCGGCGCGGGTATTCGTCATCAGGAATGTGTGGTTTGGTGTCGGAGAATGGCATGGCAACCTTTCGCGGGTACGTCCACTGCTGTGTAATAACACATTATAGCATCGCATCGTCGCGCGCGCTTGCGGTCGCTCGGCTGTTTGACAAGCAATGGACTAGTTTCTATACTCTCACCATTCACGCTGGCGACTGCTCTTCGTTATACCCCCTAAAGGAGGAGTTATGAAGCTGAAGATCTATCTTGTGCTTGCGATGTTAGTTGCAACTACCTGGCTGCTGGGCGCGTGCGGCCCATCGCCCGCGGCCGAGCCAACCAAAGCGGCAGGCGCAACCTCGGCGCCGCCCGTGGCCGCGCCGGTCAAGGGCGGCGCCGTCACCATCGGTCTCGATTCCGAGCCGCCGACGATGGACCCGCATGCGTCGCCCTCCGCCGTCACGTTTTACATTTCTGCATCCATGGGCGAAAGCCTGCTCTACCTGACGGCGGATCGCCAACTCAAACCGTGGCTTGCCGAGTCATGGGAAGTCACCGATGGCGGCAAGACATACACGTTCAAATTGCGCAAAGACGCTAAGTTCCAGGACGGGACCGCGCTCGACGCCAAGGCGATTAAGTGGAACTTCGACCGCATTGCCGATCCGAAATACAAGGCCGGCTCCGCGCTGACCTACTTGCAGGGCTATGTGAGCGCGGACGCCGTCGACGACTACACCGTGCGCGTGAATTTCAAGGCCGGCAATGCGCCGTTCCTGACCTACGTGGCCAGCCCGGTGCTGATGTTCGTCTCGCCGACCGCCACACAGGCGCAGGGCGACAAGGTGAACCAGGCGCCGGTCATGAGCGGACCGTACAAGATCGACGAGTGGGTCTCGAAGCAGCAGATCACTCTCAGCCGCTGGGACGGATATACCCGCAAGACGCCTTACTCCGATCACGATGGCGCGGGCTACCTGGATAAAGTAATCTGGAAGTTCATCCCCGAACCCGGTACGCGCATGGCGACGTTCGAATCGGGCGAGACGCAGGTCGTTGCGACCATTCCGGCGCAGGACCTGGCGCGGCTCTCGGCGTCCAAAGACTACACGATTGCCAGCAAGGCGTGGGTCGGTCTGCCGCGCATCTGGGCACTGAATGTAACATTGCCACCCACGGACGATCTGAAGGTGCGCCAAGCGATCAACTACGGCGTTGACAAGGACGCGATTGTCAATTCGATCTACAAGGGCATTGGCACGAAGGCGTACGCGCCCCTGACGATGGCGATGCTCGACGATCCGGCGCTGCGCGCCTTCTATCCGTACGACGTGAACAAGGCCAAGCAGTTGCTCGATCAGGCCGGCTGGAACACGGTCGGCGCGGACGGCATCCGCACGAAGGGCGGCAAGCGCCTGGAAGTCGTGCTCAACTCGATCGACTCCGGCGCCGGACCCGACCAGATCAACGTACTGGTGCAAGGCCAGTTGCGCTTGATCGGCATGGACGTCAAGCTGAAGGCGCAGGCGCGCGCGCCGTGGTACGAGGACAACTATCGCTGCGCGACCAATGGGCCGATCCTGTTCCTGCGCGACGGCGACTGGAACGGCTTGAACGCCTTCTTCTCATCGGCACTGGTCGGCAGCAACTTCAACTTCGCGTGCATCAAGGACGCGGAGATCGACAAAGCGCTGGAGCAGGGGCGCGCCGAAAGCGATCCGGTCAAGCGCAAGGCGCTGTACCTCGAACTGGAGAAGAAACTGCTGGACCAGGCGCTGACGGTTCCGCTGGTTGATGAGCTTTCCGTGTGGGCGCTGCGCGCGAATGTCAGCGGCTTGAAGTTCAACGGCTTTACCTACCCGATGATCAACGACCTGTCCATGAAGAAGTAGACCAAGCCAAACGGCATCAGAACGCCGGGCACGGCGCATGCTGTGCCCGGCGTTCTGTGAGGCAAAGTATGTACGCGTATCTCGCGCGGCGGTTGCTGTCCACGGTCCCTGTGCTGCTGGCCGTTTCGTTGCTCGTCTTCTCCATGTTGCATCTGGTGCCCGGCGACCCGGTCAAGCTGATGTTGAGCGAGTTTCAGACCTCGCCGGAGCAGATCGAGCGCCTGCGCGCCCAGTTGCACTTTGATGAGCCGTTGCCCAACCAGTTTGGGCGCTTCCTGTTCGGCGCATTGCAGGGCGATCTGGGCATCTCGATCCGCACCCGCAGGCCGGTGTCGGCCGAGATCATGGACAACCTGCCGTCCACGCTGCAACTGACGCTGGCGGGCCTGCTGGTCGCCGGGGTGACCGGCACGACGCTCGGCATCCTGGCGGCGGTGCGGCACCGCACCTGGGCCGACGCCGCCCTGATGCTGATCGCGTTGCTGGGCGTGTCAATGCCCAGTTTCTGGCTCGGGCTCCTGTTCATCTTCCTGTTTTCGCTTAACCTTCGGTGGTTTCCGGCGACAGGCGGCGGCGAACTACGCCATCTCGTGCTGCCAGCGCTGACGCTGGGACTGGGCGCGTCGGCCATCCTGGCGCGGCTGACGCGTTCCAGCATGCTCGAAGTCATGCGGCAAGAGTACATCACAACGGCGCGGGCCAAAGGCGTGCGCGAGTTCCTCGTCATCGCCAGGCACGCGCTCAAGAACGCGCTGATTCCGATGGTGACGGTCTTTGGACTGCAGTTCGGCCAGTTGATGGCGGGCGCGGTCGTGATCGAGACCGTGTTTAGCCGGCCCGGCATCGGGCGGCTCATCGTCGACGCGATCCTGACCAAAGACTTTCCGCTCGTGCAGGGCATCGTGCTGGTGGTGGCGACGTCATATGTCATGGTCAATCTGATGGTCGACATGATCTACGCGTACCTCGATCCGCGCATCCGGTACAACACATGACGACTGAGTCTGTGGTGATGACGCCGTCGGCGGTCGCGCGCCCGTGGGAATTCGCGCGGCGGCTGTGGGCGGGGCGCGGTGCGCGGGTCGGCTTTGCGGTGCTGGCGCTGCTCGCGTTCCTGGCGGTGGCTGCGCCGGTCATCGCGCCGTATGACCCCATTCAAATTGCGATAGCGCCGCCGCTGCAACCGCCCGGCGCGGCGCACTGGTTCGGTGTCGACCAGTTCGGCCGCGATGTCTTTAGCCGCGTCGTCTTCGGCGCGCAGGTGTCGCTCGCCATCGGGCTGATCTCGGTCGCCATTGCATCCGTCATCGGCGTCACCGTCGGGTTGATTTCGGGGTATTACAGCGGATGGGTGGACATTGTGCTCATGCGCGTGATCGACGTGATGCTCGCGTTTCCGGGCATTCTGCTGGCGCTTGCGATTGTCAGCATGCTCGGTCCCAGCCTCAACAACCTGATGATCGCCGTCGGGGTGTCGGCCATTCCGACCTATGCACGGCTGACGCGCGGCTCGGTGCTGGCGGCGCGCGAGAACCTGTACGTCGACGCTGCGCGCTCGGTCGGCGTGCCGGACGGCCGCATCATGATCTTGCACATCTTCCCTAACATCGTCGCGCCGCTCATCGTCGCCGCGACGCTGGGCGTCGGCTCGGCAATTCTCTCGGCTGCGGCGCTGAGCTTTCTGGGTCTCGGCAGCCAGCCGCCCACCCCTGAATGGGGCCGGATGCTGAGCGAAGGCCGCCAGTACCTGCGCGACCAGTGGTGGATTTCCACGTTTCCCGGGCTGATCATTATGCTGTCGGTGCTGGCGATGAACCTGCTCGGCGACGGCATGCGCGACGCGCTCGACCCGCGACTGAAGAACTGACGGCGCGAAATACAAACCTCAACACAAAGACATAAAGGCACAAAGAAGAAGCCCAATGTTTTCTTTGTGTCTTGGTGCCTTTGTGTTGGATATGGTTAATTGCCACGGAGGAGACTTTCATGCGAACGATTTTGTTGCCGGAATGGCTGGTTGACGGCACCGGCGCGCCGGCACAGATCGGCCGCGCCGTCGTCATCAACGAGCGGCTGATTGAGGCGATCGTGCCGGCGGCCGCCGTCGCCGCCGCGCCCGGCGACCAGACGAAGCCGCTACCCGGCATGACGTTGATGCCCGGCCTGATCAACAACCACGTGCATCTCGTCCTGCCGGGCGACAACACACCGTTTTTCGATATGAACCCGCTCTCGGACGCGACGCTGGCCCTGCGGGCGGCGCACAACACGCGCACCGCGCTGCGGGCCGGCGTGACGACCGTGCGCGATTGCGGCGCGCGCGGCGCGCTCGCGATCGACGTGCGCGACGCCCAGGCGCGCGGCCACACCACTGGTGCGCGCGTCATCGCGTGCGGCTGGCCGATCACGATCACCGGCGGCCACACGCGCAACTTCGGCGGCGAAGCCGACAACGCCGACGGCCTGCGCACGATGGTGCGGCGCAAGATCAGCCTTGGCGCGGATTTCGTTAAGGTGATGGCGTCGGGCGGCGGCACGCCCGGCAGCCTGCCGAACCACCCGTCGTACACGACGGAGGAATTGCGCGTCATTGTCGATACCGCGCACGGCCTGGGCAAGAAGGTCGTCGCCCACTGCATTTGCGTACAGGCGATTGAGAACGCCGTGGACGCCGGCGTCGACTTCATCGAGCACGCGATGTTCACCACGCCGGACCGCGGTACTGTGTTCGACGAGCGGGTCGCCGACAAGCTGGCGCGCTCCGGCATCGTCGTCACGCCGACCATGCAGGTCTTCCGCGACTTGCGCGACATGCTGCCCCCGGGCGCCGAACGCGACGGCTGGGTCGCGCGCAACGACGCGCAGCGACAAGTCGTCAGCCGCCTGCGTGGCTTGGGCGTGCCGCTGCTGGCCGGCTCGGACGCGGGCTGGCGCGCCACGGCGTTTGATACGTTCTGGAAGGAACTGGACGAACTCGTCACCAGCGGCCTCTCGCCGGTCACCGCCGTGGCGGCGGCCAGCGGCACGCTGGTCCGCGCCTGGGGCATTGCCCAGTATGGCATTGTCGAGCCGGGGCGCAGCGCCGATCTCGTCGTGGTCGAGGGCAATGTTGCGGTGGACATCAAGTGCGTGCAGAAAGTGAAGCAGGTCTTTCAGGCCGGCGCAGCGGTTTTGTGAAGCGGGCCGGTTGAGCCATCGTTATCGGAAAAGGAGGTGATGCCAGCTCAAGAGCCGACCGCATCCGTCTGTTGGAGTAATGTAAGTCGATCAGTAGGTCCCCGACCTACGATTGAACAAGGAGAAGCTCATGCAAGGTCGAGTTACAAAACTGTTGCTCATCGTCGCGCTCTGCGCGCTCGGTCTCGCGGTCGCCTGCGCGCCCACCCCGGCGTCGCCCGCGCCGGGCGGCCCCGCGGCGACACCGGCCGTATCGACCGGACCGAAGGTGCTGAAGATGGCGCGCAATGCCGAGCCGTTCAGCCCGTTCGTGCCCTGGCAGATTGACGACAACCCCGCGCTGTTCATCTCCGTCAACGTGTATGATTCACTGCTGCGCACGACGAAGGACGGCATGGGCGTCGAACCGGGCCTGGCCGCCAAGTGGGAAAGCACCTCCGACGGCCTGACCTGGACGTTCACCCTGCGCGACAACCTGAAGTACAGCGACGGCTCGGCGCTCAAGGCGGCCGACGTCAAGGCCTCGCTCGACATGGCGCGCGGCGGCGAGAAGAGCGCCTGGAAGGACAACTACAAGGCGATCAAGGAAGTACAAGCGCCGGACGATAAGACCGTCAAGGTGATTTTGAGCCAGCCATACGCCCCGATCCTCTCGGTGCTGGCGATGTTCTGCGGCGCCGTGATGCCGGCCGACCGGGCGAAGGCGACCGATACGAAGGACTACGACGTCGCGGCGGCGTGGAAAACGCAGGGCAGCGGCGCGTACTACATCGAGGGCTGGAAGAAGGGCGATCCGATTGTCCTGAAGCGCAACCCGAACTACTGGAAGGGCAAGCCGGCCATCGACGAAGTGCGCATCGAGTATATCCCGGATGACAATACGCGCGTCCTGAAGCTGCAGGGCGGCGAAGTGGACATCATCGACTTCGTGCCGTTCAGCCAGATCGCGGCGTTGAGCGCGATGCCGAACCTCAAGGCGCAAACCTTCACGATCCAGCAGACGGCGTTCATCATCCTCAACACCGAGAAGCCGCCGCTCAACGACCCGAAGGTGCGCCAGGCGTTGAACTACGCGACCGACAAGGACGCGATCATCAAGACGGTCTACTTCGGGCAGGCCGAGTTCATGAACTCGCCGATTCCGAAGGGCACCTACTGGGACAAGACGGTGCCGGGCTACAAGTACGACCTCGACAAGGCCAAGGCGTTGATGGCCGGATCGGCCGGCGCCAAGGGCTTTACGATGGATATGCAGGTACGCTCGGGCAACACAAACTTCGCCAACACGGCGGTGATCCTGAAGGACGCCTGGGCGAAGATCGGCGTCACGGTGGACATCCAGACGCAGGAGACGAGCGTTGTGCGTGCCAACTACCGCGAGGGCAAGTTCATGTCCACGCCCAGCGCCTGGACGAACGACATGAACGACCCGACGCAGATCGTGAACTACGCGATGCGCGGCGGCGCCAGCCCGTTCGCTTACTGGACGCGCTACAATAACCCCGCCGTGAACGACAAGATCACCAAGGCGGACCTGGAGCAGGATGCCAAGAAGCGCGAGGCGCTGTACGCCGAGCTGCAGAAGACCTACTCGGAGGATGCGCCGCTGGTGTTCATCGCTTATCTGGGCGCGACCGCCGGCTGGCAGAAGTACGTCGACGGCTTTGTCATCGACGGTATGTCGTACTACCGGTTTGAAGACGTCAAGCTGAACAAGTAACGACGCGTGTTCGTGGCGGGGATGGCCTGCGGGCCGTCCCCGCCGCGACCGGCGTTTGAGGTGGCGATGGGACGATTCGCTTACATTCGAAAGCGCCTGCTGCTGATGGTGTTCGTGCTGTTCGGCGTCACGTTCATCATCTTCGGCATGGTGCGCGTCTTGCCGGGCGACCCGGCGTTTCTGATCCTGGGCGACCGCGCAACGGATCAGAACGCCGCCGAATTGCGCCAGCAGCTTGGCCTGAACAAATCGCTGCCGGAACAGTACTGGCTGTTCATCTCCGGCATCTTCACTGGCACCATGGGCCAGTCGCTGATCTACCGGCAGCCGGTCGCCGACCTGCTGTGGAAACGCATCCCGGTCTCGCTGTCGCTGGCTTTGTATGCCATGGGGTTGGCGGCCGTGACCACATTACTGTTTGGCATTGGGGCGGCGATCAACCGCGGGCGCTGGATTGACCATGTCGTGCGAATCGTGTTTCTGTTCATCTTGACGACGCCCAATTTCTGGTTCGGCATCATGCTCATTCTCTTGTTTGGACTGGCTCTGAAGTGGCTGCCGGTCGGCGGCATGGGCGAAACGCCGGCCGAAAACCTGCGCTACATGTTCCTGCCGGCTTTGACGCTGGCGCTGCAATTATCGGCGGTGCTGATCCGCAACCTGCGCAGCCAGATCATCCTGACCATGCGCGCCGACTACGTGCGCACGGCGCGCGCCAAGGGGCTGCGCGAGCAATATGTCCTGATCCGGCACGTGCTGCGCAATGCGTTGATGTCCACCGTCACGATCTTCGGCCTGCAATTCGGCGCGCTCGTCGGCGGCACGATCGTGGTCGAGAGCGTGTTCGGCATCCATGGCATTGGGGAGCTGCTGATCCAGGCGATCACCGGGCGCGATTACCCGGTTGTGCAGTCGATCGTCGTCGTCAGCGCGTTTCTGGTCATTCTGGTGAACCTGTTGGTGGACCTCTCGTACTCGTTCCTCGATCCGCGCGTGACCTATGAATAATACCGCCGACAACACGCGCCGCCCGCCCGTCTACGCCGAACTCGTCTCGCCGGGCGTCCGCGAGCGCATCAAGCAGTTGCGTCTGAACTCCACGCTGCTCACCGGCGCGGGGTTGATGGCGATCCTGGTTGCCAGCGCATTCGCCGCGCCGCTGTTGACGCCGTACGACCCGATCGCGCAGAGCCTCGCGGAGGGGTTCCTGCCGCCGGGCAGCCCTGGACACGCGCTCGGGACCGACCAATTCGGGCGCGACATCTGGGCGCGCATCGTATACAGCCTGCAGCTCGACTTGCAGATCGGACTGCTGTCGGTGCTCTTTCCATTCATATTCGGCTCGTTGATCGGTGTGCTGACCGGATACCTGGGCGGCCGATTCGACACGTTGTTCATGCGTATCGTCGATGTCCTGATGGCGTTCCCATTCCTGATCCTCGTCATCGCCATCATGAGCATTCTCGGGCCCGGACTGACCAACCTGTACATCGCCGTCGGCGTGTTCGGCTGGGTGCCGTATGCACGCATCACGCGCGGCGAGACGCTCGCGACGCGCCAACTGGAATACGTGCAAGCAGCCACGACCATTGGCTGCTCGACGCCGCGCATCGTGCTGGGCCACATCCTGCCCAATGTCATCGCGCCCGCGCTCATCTACGTCTTCACCGGCATGGTGCTGGCGATCCTGACCGGCGCGACGCTGTCGTTTCTCGGCCTGGGGCCGCAACCACCGACCCCCGAGTGGGGAGCGATGATCGCCGATGGCCGGCAGTATTTACTGCAAGCGTGGTGGATGACGACGCTGCCCGGCCTGGCGCTGCTGGTGGTTGGCGTGTCCTTGAGTCTGATCGGCGACGGCCTCGCCGAACGACGGTGAAGCGACCCGCGGCATCGCGCAAATGCAGCAGGCAAATCAACCAAGCGGGCGGCGCACGAAATATCAACACAAAAGCCACAAAGGCACAAAGAAAACCTTCAGTAATTCCTGCTTGGTGTCTTTGTGCCTTTGTGTTGGGTTTGAGGCTTAGTGCGTGTCGGACCGTTGTTTCGGACAATCGCAGTACAGAAAGGTAATCATGAGCAAATCGACGTTTGAAGTAGCCGGCGTCTCGGCTGCGCCAGGCGCGCGCGTATCGCGTGTGCTCGATCTGGAGTTCGGCGGCACGCCGATCAAAATGCCGGTGTACGTGCTGAACGGCGCGGAAGCCGGACCGACCGTCGTGGTGACGGCCGGCATCCACGGCGCGGAATACGTCGGCATCGAGAGCGCGTATCGCCTGGCCCAACGCACCGACCCGGCGACACTGCGCGGGCAACTGGTCGTGGTGCCGATCGCGAGCATGAACGCCTTTATGAAGCGTTCGATCTACATCTGCCCGCCCGACAACCAGAACCTGAACCGGATGTTCCCGGGCGACCCGAACGGCAGTTTCGCGCAGCGGCTGGCCGACTGGATCGTCCAGAACCTCATCCGCCGAGCAGATTACTACATTGACCTGCACGGCGGCGACATGAACGAGGCGCTCGTGCCGTTCAGCATCGTCCAGCGCACCGGCAAAGCCGAGCTGGACGCGAAAGCGCTGGCGCTGGCCACGGCGTACGGTCTGCCCTATATCGTCGGCCGGGAAGTGCGCGGCTCCACCTATGCGGCGGCGGCCGGGCTGGGCATTCCCGCCGTGCTGGCGGAAGTCGGCGGCCAGGGGCTGTGGCCGGAAAACGAAGTGCAGGAGCATTACAACGGCCTGCGCCGCACGATTGTCCACATCGGCCTGACGAGCGACACGCCGCCGCCCGCGCCGGCCCAGCCGCGCCTGCTGGAAGAGATGGCGTGGCTGCGCTCCAGCCACGACGGCCTGTTCTACCCGAGCGTGAAGGTCGGCGACCGGGTGACGAAAGGGCAGGACCTGGGCCGCGTGGCCGACTATCTCGGCAACACGCAGGAGACCGTGACGGCGCCGGTGAACGGCGTCATCCTTTTCCTAGTGACGACGCTGGCGATGAACAATAACGACCCGTTGCTGGCCGTGGGCGCGTAGGCTCGGCAGTTGTAGACGTCGGTGCGTTGCACCGACTCAGCATGACACAGGTAGGGGCGCGCCTGGGTGTGCGCCCGGCGGGCCGACACGCACCCCCCAAAGGGGGCGACATGTCGGGTCGGCCCCTACCGTGAGGATGTGCCCAAGCGACAAAGCCGTACTTAAGGAGACAGCGCAATGCGTATCAGCGACATGAATTGGATGCAGGTTGAGCAGTACCTGAAGAAAGACGACCGCGCGGTGCTTCCGCTCGGCAGCACCGAACAGCACGCCTACCTGAGCCTGAGCGTGGACAGCATCCTCTCGGAGCGGGTGGCACTGGAGGCGGCCGAGCCGCTGGGCGTACCGGTCTTTCCGGTGTTGTCCTACGGCCTGACGCCGTACTTCCGGGCGTTTCCAGGCACGGTGACGCTGCGTATCAGCACCTACCTGAACCTCGTGCGCGACGTGCTCGACGGCATCGCCTCGCACGGCTTCAAGCGGATCGTGATCGTCAACGGGCACGGCGGCAACGATCCGGCGCGCGGGCTGGCCGGCGAGTGGATGGCGGACAATCCGGGCGTCAAGGGAAAGTTCCACAACTGGTGGAACGCGCCGCGCACGTTCGCGCAGGTGCAGGCGTTCGACCCGGTCGCGTCGCACGCGTCGTGGATGGAGAACTTCCCGTGGACGCGACTGACGGGCGTGAGCATGCCTGCCGGGCAGAAGAAACCGGCCGACATGGGCATCCTGCGGCAACTGGCGCCGCGCGCCCTGCGTGACTATCTGGGCGACGGCAACTACGGCGGCGTCTACCAGCGGCCCGACAGCGAGATGTTGGCGATCTGGAAACTGGGCGTCGAAGAGACGCGCGAGCAGATCGACGGCGGCTGGGCATAACATTACTTTGCCAGATCGCGCTGCCTCCCCCATGTCATATTGAGAAATCCACGGTGGTGCCCAGTGTGCGCGGGGACAGAAACGAGGCGCCGGACGACCAACTCGTCATGCCCGCGAAAGCGGGCATCCAGAGGTTTGCCCCTGGGCTCCCGCTTTCGCGGGAGCGACGAGTATGCGGCCATGCATTCGCGATGCGGCTGTAGCTGCTTACGTTTCTGAGGAGCGCAGCGACGAAGAATGGCACTGGATGGATCAGCGCAGTGACAAAGTAGTAATACGCAAGGAGCACTATGAAATTCCTGGTATGGGGCGCCGGCGCCATCGGCGGCACGCTCGGCGCGCATCTGGTGCGCGCGGGGCACGACATCACGTTGGTCGATCGCGCGGCCGAGCATGTCGAAGCGATCAACCGCAATGGGCTGCGCATCACCGGCCCGATCGCGGAGTTCACGGCGCGCGCGAAGGCGTACTCGCCGGAGGCGTTGCCCGGCACGTTTGATCACATCGTGCTGGCGGTCAAAGCGCAGGACACCGAGAGCGCGGCGCGCGCGCTGGCGCCGCACCTGACGGCAGGCGGCTACGTCGTGTCGGCGCAGAACGGGTTGAACGAGTTGGTCATCAAACAAGTCGTCGGCGAGGCGCGCACGATCGGCTGCTTCGTCAACTTCGGCGCGGACTACCTCGAGCCGGGCGTGATCATGTACGGCGGGCGCGGCGCGGTCGTCGTCGGCGAGATCGACGGGCGCATGACGCCGCGCCTGGCGGAACTGCATCGCGCGTTCCTCGATTTTGAGGACCGCGCGATCATGACCGCCAACATCTGGGGCTTCCTGTGGGGCAAGCTGGCGTATGGCGCGCAGTTGTTCGCGACCGCGCTGACCGACGAGGGCATCGCCGACGCGCTGGCGCGGCCGGAGTATCGCGGCGTGTACAGCGCGATCGCGCACGAGGTGATGGCGGTCGCGCAGGCGCGCGGCATTAAGCCGGAGGCGTTCAACGGCTTCGACCCGCACGCGTTCATGCCCGGCGTGTCGCGCGAGGTGTCGGAGCGCTCGCTGGACGAAATGGTCGCGTTCAATCGCAAATCGGCCAAGACGCACAGCGGCATCTGGCGCGACCTGGCCGTGCGCAAGCGCAAAACCGAAGCCGACCCGCAACTGGGGCCGATCGTCACGCTGGGCGCGGAGGTCGGTGTGGCTGCGCCGCTCACGGCGAAGGTGATCGCGATGATCCACGAGATCGAGGATGGCAAGCGCAAGATGAGCACCGCCAACCTCGACATACTGAAGTCGCTAGTGACTAGCGACTAGCAACTAGCAGCTAGCAACTAGCAGCTAGAGACTAGGAACTAACCATGAACATCCAATTCAACGGCAGGACAGCATTGGTGACCGGCGCGGCGCATGGCTTCGGGCGCGCGATCGCACTGGGCTTCGCGGCGCGCGGCGCGAACGTGTGGGCGTGCGACGTGCAGGTTGCGGGTTTGGCGGAGACAAAACGACTCGCGCAAGCGGGCGGGTGCGTAATTGAGACGCGCACGGTGGACGTCTCGAAGCGCGAGCAGGTCTTCGCGTGGGTGGCCGAGGCGCAGCAGACGACTGGCCGGATCGACATTCTTGTCAACGACGCGGGCGGCGTGCTGGGCCAGGTCGGGCAGCCGCTTGAGGCGGTCACGCCGCAGCAGTGGCAGGCGATCTACGACGTGAACGTGACCGGTGCGTGGTATTGCTGCCAGGCGGTCGCGCCGGCCATGAAGGCGGCGCACTACGGGCGCATCGTGAACATCTCGAGCGGCGCGGGCCTCGGCGTCAGCCTGACCGGCATCCAGGCGTACGCCTCAGCTAAGGCGGCGCAGATCGGCCTGACGCGGCAGTTGGCGCACGAGTTGGGAGCGTGGAACATCACGGTCAACAACGTCGCGCCCGGCTTCATCCGCTCCAACCCGACGACCGAGAAGCAGTGGGAGTCGTACGGGCCGGAAGGGCAGGCGGCGCTGGTCGAGCGCATCGCGCTGAAGCGGCTCGGTGCGCCGGAGGACATCGCGTCCGGCGTGATGTTCTTCGCGTCGGACTACGCCAACTGGATTACGGGGCAGGTGCTCTCGGTCGACGGCGGCAAGTGATGACGCCCTTCGAGTATCTGACCCAGCACGACGCGCGCATCCTCGACGAGTTGATCGAGTTCGCGCGCATCCCCAGCGTCAGCGCAGACCCGGCGCACCGCCCCGATATCGAGCGCGCCGTGCAGTGGGTGACGAGGCAATTGACCGGCGCCGGCATGGCCGACGTGCGCGTGATGCCGACCACCGGCAACCCGGTCGTCTTCGCGCAGTGGCTCGGCGCGCCGGGCAAGCCGACTGTTCTCATCTACGGGCACTACGACGTGCAGCCGCCCGACCCGCTCGACAAGTGGCAGAGCGACCCGTTCGCGCCTGAAGTGCGCGACGACAAGCTGTACGCGCGCGGTGTGTCCGACGACAAAGGGCCGACGCTGATCCCGCTCAAGGCGGTCGAGGCGTTCTTCGCCACGCAGAAGGCGCTGCCGATCAACCTGAAGTTCATGATCGAGGGCGAGGAAGAGATCGGCAGCCCCAGCCTGGAGCCGTTCATCAGGCAAAATGCCGATTTGCTGGCAGCCGACTTCGTGCTCTCCGCCGACGGCGCGATGTGGCGCATCGACGAGCCGTCGATCACGGTCGCCAGCCGAGGGCTGGTGACGCTGGAGTTCAGCCTGCAGGGCGCGGGTAAGGACTTGCACTCCGGCCGCTATGGCGGCTCGGTCGCGAACGCGCTGCATGCGATGGCGGAGCTCGTCGCGAGCCTGCACCGGCCGGACGGGCGGATCGCCGTCGAAGGGTTCTATGATGATGTGGTCGAGCTGACCGCCGACGAAAGCGCAGCCCTGCGCGTGCTGCCGTTCGACGAGGCAACATACCAGCGGCAGGTCGGCGCGCCGGAACTGTTCGGCGAGCCGGGCTACACGACGCTCGAACGGCAGTGGACGCGCCCGACGCTCGAAGTCAACGGCATGTGGGGCGGCTATCAGGGGCCGGGCAGCAAGACGGTCACGCCGGCCGAGGCGCATTGCAAGATTTCGTGCCGGCTGGTGCCGAACCAGAAGCCTGACGCAATCCGCGCGTTGCTCGCTAAGCACCTGGCGGCGCACGTGCCGCGCGGCGTCACACTCAACATCATGCCTGACCGGCATGCGGCCAACCCGTACCGCATCCCGGCGGATCACATCGGCTTGAAGGTCGCTGAGACGGTGCTGCGCGCGGTATACAAGCAGGCGCCGGTCTTTGTGCGCATGGGCGGCACGCTGCCGGTCAGCGAACTGTTCAAGCGCATCCTCGGCATCGATACGGTCTTCTTCTCGTTCTCGACGGCCGACGAGGACTTCCACGCGCCCAACGAGTTCTTCCGCGTGCAGCGCCTGCACGACGGCCTGCAAGCGTGGGCGCTGTACTGGGACACGCTGGGGCGTGGTGTGGGGTAGTCAGGTCATGCATTTCGATGGCGACCGGCACGGAAGTGACTGGATCTCGGATGGTGCAGCAATGGACCTGTGAACGGGTGAGAAGTGAGGCGGACTGACGGAGAGCGCCATGGAACTACGGATTGCCGCAATAGCAGACTATGCGAGCCTGTCAAGCGACCAGAAGTTAAACATCATGGGAGTATTTGCCAACCTGTCTGCATTTGCAACGCCTGTCACTCACCCTCAGATGTACCTCGTCTTTCAGATCGACTTCGATTCTGCGGAAGCCGGGCAGAAGGACGTCAAGATCGTGCTCCAGGATGACGACGGGCACGAGATCATGCGAATGGGTGGGCCGATAGCGATAGGGCGGCCGCAGCCGGGCCGCACGGCAACATATTCCCAGGTGGTGCAGTTCACAGGAGTGACATTCCCTCACTTCGGGACCTACGAATTCAGCATCCTTATTAACGACCGCGTCGAAGGCCGGGTACCTTTGACCGTGACGCAGGTACAGCCGCCGACCCCCGCTGCACCGGGTGTATAATCATCTATGCACGAGCACGAAAGGCTGCTGACCCGTGCGCGCAACAGTCAAGCCGGATGGAGGTCGCCGGAGGTAGAGGCGATGCTGACGGGATTCGGATTTCTCTTTCGCGAGGGCGCGAACCATCGCGTGTACTATCATCCGCGTCACGCAGAGTTATTCATGCCGGTTCCGCGGCACCGACAAGTTAAATCGGTGTATGTGCATAAGGCGATCCGGCTGATTGAGCGATTGATTCAACTGGAGACAGAGCATGAGTGAGCGTGTGAAATCATTGAGCGGTCGGCCGTATCGCACGGTGGTGCGGTACGAGCCAGCGGGTGATGGCAGCCCGGATTACATCGCTTCGCATCCTGAATTCGGCGATGCGTGTATTGCGCAGGGCGACAGCCCGGAAGATGCGTTGGCGAATCTGAACGAGATCCGAGAGATGGTCATTGCCCATCTGGTTGAACATGGGTTGGCGGTACCCAATCCGGAGCCATGGCCTGGCGCCGTCGTGAGCTTGGGAGACCTGGCGCCGAGTGTGACGTATACCCTGATGAAGGTACCGGCTGTGCGCATGTTGTAGAACCCGCGTACCCTTTTGCTTTATGCCAGCGCGATCAGCCTTGATCGCGCTTTTTGGTTTGCGCAGGCACATTGTGAAGCACGCGGCTCGCGGCCTTGCGCCATTGACAAGCGCCAAGCGGCGTGCTACCCTTCCGGCCATTAAGAGCACAGCGGAGTTACTCACGATGAGACCACTCAAGGGCATCTGCCCGGCGATTGTGACGCCGTTCGACAGTCGGGGCGACTTCGATCCGGCCGCGATGCGGCGGATCGTCCAGCACCAACTGGCGGCCGGCGTGGACGGGTTCTATGTCGGTGGCGGCACCGGCGAAGGGCTGCTGCTGACGCGCGCCGAGCGCGAAGCGTTGCTGGAGACGGTCATCGACGAAGTGCGCGGTCGCGCGCTCGTCATCGCCCACATCGGCGCGTTCCAGACGGCCGAAACGCTGGCGCTGGCTCGCCATGCGAGCGACATAGGCGCGGACGCCATCGCGGCGCTGCCGCCCGGCTACTTCTACCGGCCCGACGCAACCGGTCTCGTGCGGTATTACACGGCCGTTGCCGAGGCGTCGCGCGTGCCGCTGCTGGTCTACAACATCCCGCAGCGTACCGGCATCGGCATGACACGCGAACTGCTCGACCGGTTGCTTGCGATCCCGAACATCGTCGGCATGAAGGATTCGAGCGGCAACGTCTATGCGCTGGGGCTGTTCTTTGCGGGCGGGAAGCAGCCGGTGATCTTCCAGGGCGAGGATACCGTGCTGCTGGCCGGGCTCGTGGCCGGCGCCTGCGGCGGCATCGGTGCCACGTACAACATCATGCCGGAGCTGTTCGTCGAGTTGTGGCGTGCGTATCAGGCGAACGACTTGCAGGCGGCAGCGCGCACCCAAGCGCGCGTCAACACAATCATCGACGCCCTGCTCGTCGTCGATCTGTTCGGCGGCATCAAGCAGACACTGGCATGGATGGGAATGCCGTGCGGCGAGCCGCGCACGCCCAACCGCCCGCTCGACGAGAGCGAAACGGCGAAGCTGCGCCGGTCGCTGGAATCGGTCAGGTTCTTCAAGGAGCGCTAGTCGATGCAGATCAAAGCCGCCGTGCTGCACGGCCCGCGCGACCTGCGGGTCGAAGATCGCGCACTCGCAGTCGAGACGCTGAAGCCGGATGAGCTGTGGGTGCAGACCGAGGTGTCGGCGCTGTCCACCGGCACCGATCGCGGCAACTACGAGGGCGCGCAGCGTGTGCCGGGCGCGCCGGACTACCCGCGCTGGGTCGGCTACAGTAACGTCGGCATCGTCCGGGGTGTGGGCGCTGCCGTCACCCGCTTGCGAGTGGGCGAGCGCGTATTCGCTCTCAAGCCGCACCAGTCGGCCTACGTCGCCCGCGAGTCCGAACTGATCGTGCGCGTGCCGCCCGACGTCGCGCCCGAGGATGCGGCCTTCACGTATCTCTTTCATCTCGGCTTCCAGTCGTTGCAGCGCGGGCATTTCGTGCCGGGCGAGAATGTGGCGGTCGTCGGGCTGGGCATCCTCGGCCTGGCGTCGGTCGAACTGGCGCGGGCGCAGGGGGCGCGCGTCCTCGCGCTGGGCAACGCGGCCAGTCGGCTCGCCGTGGCGCGGTCGGTCGGCGCGCATGTGGCGCTGCAAAGCGATGCGCCGGAGTTGCCGGCGGCGATTGATGAACTGACGCACGGCACCGGCATCGACCTGGTCATTCTGGCTGCCAACCCGTGGCCGGCGTATCGCACGGCGATGGAGATCGTGCGCCCCAACGGCCGCGTCGCGGTGCTCAGCCTGCCGGGCCGCGGTGAGCCGCCGTCCGACTTCAATCCGCTGGAACTGGAGTGGTTCTACGGCAAAGCGCTGACGATCATCGCCGTTGCCGGGGTGGCCGCATATGCGTATCCGTTCATTCAAGCGCCGTCGTCTTCACGACCGGGTGAGGCCGTCGCTGCGGTCTTCAGTCGCGCGCGTGGCTGCGAGTACTTGCTCGACCTCATGGCGGAGCGCCGCCTGCAACCTTCACGCCTGATCACGCACTGTTTGCCGTATCAGCGCATGAACGAAGCTTACGAGATGGCGCTTCACCGCGATAAGTCGATGATCGGGGTGGTATTCGACTGGCGCTGACGCCTCGTTAGGCTGCACCGACAACAGGTTGGCGGCAGTTGGCACTGTTTCATATTGATCTGGCGGTACGCATTCGCTACAATGCTGGCGTAGTCCGATCGAGACACCGTGATCCGGTGGGGCACGCGTGTTCCCGCACGTTGGATGCGGGGCGGCGCCACCCAACCAACCCATGGGAGAGCCAACATGACCGTCAATGCCGCCGTATCTGCTCCAACTCAACGTCTCAGCCACCTGCGCCAGGCGTTGCTCTCCGCCTTCTGGTTCGGCCTGCAAGCCCACTGGGCGGCGATCCTGCTGATCACGCTTCCGCAGCAAGCGTTTATGATTGGCGGGGACGCTGCGAAGGGCCAGACGCTCGGCATCGTTCTGCTGCTCGGCGCGTTCGTCTCGATGGTGGTCGCGCCGCTGTTCGGCGCGTTGAGCGACCGCTTTGTGACGCGTTTCGGCCGGCGCCGTCCCTGGATGGTGGTTGGGACGCTCATGAACGTGCTCGGCCTGTATGGCTTGGCGTACTTGCCGCGCGCGAACGATCTTTCGTCGCTGCCGCTATTCATCGGGGCGTTCATGTGGGTCGAACTGTGGAACAACGCGGCCAATGCCCCGTTTAATGCCCTCATTCCCGACCTGGTTCCGAAAGATCAGCGCGGGAGCGCGTCGGGCTGGTTCGGCCTGATGAACATCCTCGGCAGCTTCACGGGCGCGGTCACCGGCCTCGTCTTCACGCAGAACGGCGTCACCGACGTCGTCACGATCTACCAGTTCATTGCGGTCGTGCTGATCGTGAGCATGATCGTCACCGTCGTGTCGGTCAAAGAGCCGAAAGTCACAGTCAAGTTACCGCCATTCAAACTGCGTGAGTTCGTCGCCGGGCTGGCTGAGCCGATGCGCGATCACGACTTCCGCTGGGTGTTCTGGACGCGCTTCCTGTGGGTCATGGGCACCTTCACGGTTCAAGAGTTCCTGCTGTTCTACATGCGCGACGTGGTCAAGACGTTCACGCTCTTCGGCAACCCGGGCGCGCAGAACGCGGAATCGGCCGTCTCGTTCTTCAGCGCGGCCCTGCTGTTTGGCGCCATTGCGCCATCGATCATCGCCGGCATCCTGTCAGACCGTTTTGGGCGGAAGAAGATGGTGTACATCGCCAGTGGCCTGCAGGCGCTGGTGCCGATCGTGCTGATCTTCACCGACTCGTTCGAAGCGGCCGTGATCATGGGGCTGATCTTCGGCATCGGGTACGGCGCGTACCAGGCGGTGGACTGGGCGATGGCCAGCGACGTGCTGCCGTCCGAGGCGGACTACGCGAAGGATATGGGCGTCTGGCATATCGCCTGGACGTTCCCGCAGGTGATCGCGACGCCGATTGCCGGCGTGCTGCTCGACAAGTTCCAGGTCATCGGCGCGCAGTCGGGCCAGGCCAACCTCGGCTATACGGTCATTTTCGTGCTGGCGGCGTTCTACTTGCTGCTCGGCACGGTGCTGGTGCGGAAAGTGCGCAAGGTGCGCTAGGGCGGCGGCCCGGCATTTGGGCACGAAGGCGCGTGATCACATTTGATGGCGCAGGGACAAGTCTCTGACCTGTCCACGAAAGCGGGTCAGAGGTCCGTCTCTGCACGGGCGCGGACACAAGGCTGTCGTCTGAACCTGTCGAAGCCGGCGGCGGACCTTCGTCAAGCTCAGGTCCCGTGCAGGGTGCGGGTCTCGGCTTCGGCGAGGAGTCCCAGCCGGCACGCTCCGGCCCGCTTAGCGCGACCGCGGCGGGTTGTCCAGCGAGGTGAGCATATTCGTGAGCATCTGCACGGCCGATCGGCGATGACGGTAGAAAGACCGTTCCGCCCAGCCCAGGCGCTGGGCGACATTACTGTTCTTCTCCCGTTCCACATAGCACCAGTGCAGCAACTCGCCGTAGCTGCGGCTGCGGTTTAGCGGGCTGAACGCTTGTTGCCGGCGCGCCTGCGTGATGGCCGCCTGCAGCAGACGGTTGAGCGCGTGGCCGCGCACATGACGCGTGGCTAGTGCGTGATCGTACTCGAGTTGAAGCGCCAGTACGGTTCGGGTCGCCAGTTCATGATGGCCCAGGTAGTCATAGTCCCACAGGTGCTCCAGCGCATCTTCGACCTGCTGATACGCGACGGGCGCAAAATGCATCGACTCGGCGCTCATGGCGCCGTGTGTCAACGCCGGCGGGAAGCTGAGATCGCTGCCGGCCATCGTGGCCCGTTTGGATTGAGGCGCTGCCGCGCTGCCGGTGCGATTCATCTGAGTTTCACTCATGGGTTTCGTCCTCGATCTTTTCGTTGAGTAAGGCGGTGTAGACACGCAGCGCGTCGCGCCGCCAGCGTTCAACGGTGCGCACGCTGGCATGCCACTGTTCGGCGATCTGCGTCGTGGTGGCGCCGTCCATGTAGGTGGCGCGCAGCAGTTCGCAATAGCGCGACTCGATGCTGCCGTCGTTATGTGTGCTCTCGTTGGACATCTCGTCCAGCACGCCGATCAGCCACGTGCTGACGCTCAACCCGAGATCACGGGCGCGATATCCACTGGACGCCTCGGCACCCGGCCGTGTGGTTGTGCCGGCGAGTGAATGCCGGCCGAGATAGGGGTAGTCAGCCAGGTGGGTCAGCACCTGCCGTACATCCTCTTCGTTGAAAGTCACTCCATGCCTCCGGCGACGCTGGACATCCTCCGCGCCGCCACTCAACGCGCGAGTCGCCAAAAATGCCGCCACGACCGTTTTTTTAGTTTCACAATACAACGGAAGAACGTTACAAATCAAGAGTGATATTGTTAACGCAACATTACAATTAGTATTTCTAAGTAAATCAATAAATCTATATCTATGTTAATAAATCTATGTAGGAATCAGGCAAAATGGCGTTCAGACCGGAGGCTGTGCAATCAATTGTACGAAGATGTCAGATTGGCTGCAAGGCAATCGTTGCATACTCAAATAGTGCAGGTCTCTGTATTCGCCTTACACGCGTACAGATCAACAGCGGTTTCGAGGATGTTGACGCACCAGTCGTTGTCGGGGTGTCGGAGGTCCGGACCGTAGGATTCTGATTCGGTAGCGGCGCCACTTGCGCGAAGCTGGGTTGAGGTGTGCGCCTGTGCTCTGTACATGGCCCGATCATTCTGAAGTGCGCCAAAGCGAGCAGCCAGCGCGAAGCGATAACGCGCGCACGCCGAACGGCGCCCGTTTCGCGGTCGCTTTGCCATCGGCTATAATCGCGTGCACATGGCGCAGCATGCGCCATCAACCAACTCCAGCAGAGTAGGCTATGAATTCAATCGATGATGTGATGCAGGCACTTCAAGCGCAGAACTATATCGCGGAGCGCGGGCTGGCGATGGCGATCTACCTCTCGCTGGCGCTGAAGAAACCGCTGTTCCTCGAAGGCGAGGCGGGCGTCGGCAAGACCGAGATCGCCAAGACGCTCTGCGCGATTCTCGACACCGACCTGATTCGTCTGCAGTGTTACGAGGGATTGGACGTCAACACGGCGGTGTACGAATGGAATTACACGCGCCAGATGCTGCAGATCCGCCTGCTGGAGGCGCAGGGCGCGGCGAGCGGGGAGGCGCTGCGCGAGATCTTCGCGCCGGAGTTCCTGATCAAGCGCCCGCTCCTGCAGGCGATTGAGGGCTCGCGCGACAAAGCGCCCGTGCTGCTGATCGACGAGCTCGATCGCGCCGACGAGGAGTTCGAGGCGTTCCTGCTCGAACTGCTCTCCGACTGGCAGATCACCGTGCCCGAGATCGGCACGCTCAAGGCGACGCACCCGCCAGTCGTCGTGCTCACGTCGAACCGCACGCGCGAGATCCACGACGCGCTTAAACGGCGCTGCATTTACTACTGGATCGACTACCCCTCGCTGGACAAAGAACTGCGGATCGTGCGCGCGCGGGTGCCTGCGGCGGAGGAACGGCTGGCGCGACAGATCGTCGCCTTCGTGCAGGAACTGCGCCGCGTCGAGCTGTACAAGGTGCCCGGTGTCGCCGAGACGATCGACTGGGCGGCCGCCTTGACTGCATTGAGCGCGCGCGACCTGTCGGCCGATACGGTGGACGACACGCTGGGCGTAATTTTGAAATACCAGGACGACGTGCAAAAGGTGCAGGGCGCGCTCGTCCGCGAGTTGGTGGCCAAAGCGGCCGCCGTGCCGTAGCCGGCTCGACTGCTCCGATGAGCACCTCTGCGCCGGACTTCTTCCTCAAGAACCTGCTGCTCTTTGGCCGCCTCCTGCGGCTGATGGGCCTCGACGTTGGCGTCAGCGACATGCTGGAACTGGCCGAGGCGCTGACGCGCATCGATCTCGCGCGCAAACCCGACGTGTACCACACCGCCCGCGCGGTGCTGGTGCGCCGCCATGAGGACTACCCGCTGTTCGATCAGGCCTGGCAGGCGTTCTGGCGCAAGCCGTCGAACCAGCGCCTCCAGCGGCTGGAACTCCAGCCCGACCCGCGTCTGGTGCCGAAGCCGCTGCGGGTGCCGAACGCACCGCGCGGCGAAGGAGATGGCGAAGGCGGGCGCAAACCGCAGGATGAGATTGTCGCGCACCAGCAGTCGTTCAGCGCCAATGAGCTCCTGCGGCGCAAAGATTTCGGCGTGTTCACGTGGGAGGAAGTCCAGGAGGCCAAGCGGTTGATGGCGCAGATGCGCTGGCGCATTGGCGAGCGCCACCTGCGCCGGCGCAAGCCGGTAGCCGACGGCCGCTACATCGATCTGCGGCGTACCGCGCGCGCCAACCTGCGCTACGGCGGCGAGTTGCTGACGCTGGCGTGGAAACGGCGCAAGACCAAGCCGCGCCCACTCGTCATCCTGTGCGACATCAGCGGCTCGATGGAGCAGTACGCGCGCATGCTGCTGCACTTCGTCCACACGATCTCGTCGGGCTTCGACTTCGACCGCGTTGAGGCGTTCGTATTCAGCACGCGCCTGACGCGCATCACGCGCCAACTGGCGCACCGCGACGTGGACGACGCGATGGACGCCGTCGAGGCGGCCGTGCAGGACTGGGGCGGCGGCACCCGCATCGGCGAGGCGCTGCACGGCTTCAATTTCCAATGGGCGCGGCGCGTGCTCGGGCGCGGCGCGGTTGTGATGGTCATTTCCGATGGCTGGGATCGCGGCGAGCCGCAGGCGCTGGCGCGCGAGATGGAGCGCCTGCAGAAGTCGTGCCATCGCCTGATCTGGCTCAACCCGCTGATCGGCTCGGAGGGCTACCAGCCGCTGACGCAGGGGCTGGTCGCCGCGCTTCCGTACGTGGACGATTTCCTGTCAGTGCGGAACCTCGACAGCCTTGAAGCGCTGGGACAGGCGTTATCTGCACTGAGCGATCGCCGTCCGGCGCGCCGCCAGCAGCCGTTCCGCGCACCGCCGCCGCCCGCACCCGCGCCTGACGACGAGCATACCGTGGCGGTTCGCCGTGCGCAGGAGCGCGAAGCGGTCGCGCGCCGTCTTAAGGGTCTCGTCGGCACGTAAAGTGCGTTCTGCTCGCCGGAACAACAACAGCCCGCTCGAACACGAGCGGGCGATGGTTATCCCTCCAGTTGTTGTGCATCGCCCGTGCTGAACGTCGCAGGCGCGGTATCGTCGTGGTGCGCGCCGACATTGCACATCGAGGGTGCGACAGCCTGCTGCGTTCGGCATCGTTTGGGCGCCTCAAATTGAGTGGCTATAATCGAGTTGTACAAGATGGTCGGTGCGAGTGTAGAAAATCGTTCGCGCGGATTACGAGGTACATGATGAATGAAATTGTTCGACTGGAATTGCCCGAGGATACGGCACGGCGCGCCAAAGCAATCGCCCTGCACAGCCACCGGCGTTTCGAGGATCTCCTGGTGGAGTGGATCAACCGCGCCGCCAGCGAGTCGTCGGTTGACACACTGCCGGATGACCAGTTGCTTTCGCTTTGCGATTTGCAGATGGCCCCGGACCAGCAGACCGAACTCAGTGATTTACTAGAGCGCAATCGTGAAAGATCGCTCCGTCCGGGTGATGAGCAGCGCTTGGACGAGTTGATGCGAATTTATCGGCATGGCATGGCGCGTAAGGCGCAGGCCTGGCGCGTGGCTGTGCAGCGGGGATTGCGACCGCCGTTGAACTAGGCCGATGGCGCGCGAACATCTGCCCGTTCACGTCGATCGGCGCGTGCGTTTGACGGCTCGTAACCGCTGCGGTTACTGTCTGAGCCCGCAGCACCTTGTGATGGCCCGGCTGGAGATCGAGCACATCATACCAAGCTCGCGTGGCGGGACGAATGACGAGGAGAATCTGTGGCTGGCCTGTCCGATCTGCAATGCCCACAAGAGTGACCGCGTTGATGAGGTTGATCCTCAGACCGGAGCGCGATTTCCGCTATTCAACCCGCGCACACAGAACTGGTTTGAGCATTTTCGCTGGTCAGACGATGGTTTGAAAATCGAGGGCTTGACCGCTATCGGTCGTGCAACCGTAAACGCGCTTCATCTCGACGATGATGCCGATGTGATAGAGGTGCGCAGTTACTGGGTCCTGGCCGGGTGGCACCCGCCGTCGCAGTAGCCCCATTAACCCCACCAGCCCGCTCGTTTTCGAGCGGGCTGGTGAATTTGTCGATACTGCGGGTGAGTTACGCTTTGCGGTCGCTCGCGCACGCTTCCAGGGCGCGCCGCGTCAGGACGCTCACGAGGTTGGCGCGGTACGCCGCGCTGGCGTAGTTGTCGCTCAGGCACTCGAGGCCTTTGTCGGCCCCGGCCGCCGCCTTGATCGACGCGGCGTTCAGCGCCTTGCCGGTCAGCGCGGCTTCGGCCGCCGGGAGGCGGCGCGCCGTCACGCACGCGCCGGTCACGGCGATGCTCGCCTTCGCGCAGGCGCCCTTGCCGTCGGTCTGGATCGCCGCGGCCACGCCCGCCACCGCATACCCGGAGGCCGGGTGCGGGTGCTTGATGTATGCGCTGGCGCTGTTCGCCGCGCGCGCCGGAATCGTCACCGCCGTCAGGACCTCGCCGGCCTCGATCGCCGTTGTGAACAGGTCCGTGAACAGGTCGTTTGCGCTGATGGTGCGCTCGCCGCGCGGGCCGGCCACCTTGATGGAGGCGCCCAGTGCGATGAGCACCGCCGGGTAGTCCGCAGCCGGGTCGGCGTGGCTGATGCTGCCGCCGATCGTGCCGCGATTGCGCACCTGCACATCGCCGATCAAGCCTGCAGCGGTCTTCAGCGCGTTGGGCACGTCAGCGCGCGAGACTTCCGCGTGCGTCGTCAGCGCGCCGATCGTCCAGCCGTTCGCGCCCTTGCTGACGCCCTTCAGTTCAGCGATGCGGCTAATGTCAACCAGCAGCGCCGGCTGCGCCAGGCGCAGTTTCATAGCGGGCAGCAGCGAGTGCCCGCCCGCGATCAGTTTCGCCTCCGGGTTCTTGGCCAGGAGCGCGACTGCCTCCCGTACCGAGCCGGCGCGGGTGTAGTCGAAGTTCGTTGGGAACATGATTTCTCCTTGAGAGTGGGCTGTGGACGGATGCGAAGCGCGCGGCTTCTACATCGCGTTCATCGCCCGCCACACCTTCTCCGGCGTCAGCGGCATGTCGATGTGTGTCACACCGAGATGCGCCAGCGCGTCCACCACCGAGTTGACCACGGCCGGCGGCGATCCGATCGCGCCGGTCTCGCCGATGCCCTTCACGCCCAGCGGGTTGTGCGGGCACGGCGTCACGGTGTGGCCCAGTTCGAACGACGGCAGGAAGTGCGCGCGCGGGAGCGCGTAGTCCATCATCGAGCCGAACAGCGGCTGGCCTTCGTCGGTGTACGCTGCTTCCTCGTAGAGCGCCTGGCCGATGCCGCACGCCAGGCCGCCGTGCACCTGCCCGTCAATGATCATCGGGTTGATGCGGTTGCCGCAGTCGTCCACGGCGATGAAGCGCTTGATCTGCACCTGCCCGGTGTCGGCGTCCACTTCGGTCACGCAGATGTGCGCGCCGAACGGGTAGACGAAGTTGCTGGGGTCGTAGAACGCGGTGAACTCCAGCCCAGGCTCCATGCCCTGCGGCAGGTTGTGTGCCAGGTGTGACTGTAGTCCGATATCGAACCACGACTTGCTGCGGCTCGGTGCGCCCTTGACCTGGAACTTGCCTTCGACCAGTTCCACGTCGGCCTCATTCGCTTCGAGCAGGTGCGCCGCGATCTTGATCGCCTTCTCGCGCACGCGCTGCGACGCCTTGACGAGCGCGCTGCCGCCAACCGCCGCGCTGCGGCTGCCGTAGGTGCCCCAGCCGTAAGGCAGCGTCTCGGTGTCGCCGTGCAGAATATTGATGTTCTCATAGGGCACGCCTAATTCGCGCGAGACGACCTGCGCGAATGTCGTTTCGTGGCCCTGGCCGTGCGAATGCGAGCCGGTATATACGTTGATCGTGCCGGTGGGCATTACGCGCACGAGCGCCGATTCCCACTGACCCGCGCCCGCGCCGAGCGAGCCGACCAGCGCCGACGGCGCCAGGCCGCATGCCTCGAGATAGGTGCTCACGCCGATGCCGATCAGCTTGCCCTGTTTGCGTGCTTCGGCCTGCTGCTTGCGCAGGTCGGCGTAGCCCACCATTTCGAGCGCCTTGTCCAGCGCGACCTCGTAGTTACCGCTGTCGTACTGCAACGCCACTGCCGTTTGGTAGGGGAACTGGTTTGGCTGGATGAAGTTCTTGCGCCGGATCGCGGTCGGCTCCATCTTCAGCTCGCGCGCGGCCGTGTCCATCAGCCGCTCGAGCAGGAAGGTCGCTTCCGGGCGGCCCGCGCCGCGCACGGCGTCCACCGGCACGGTGTTGGTCAGCACCCCCAGCACTTCGCAGAAGATCGTCGGGATGTCGTACTGGCCCGACAGCAGCGTGCCGTACAGATAGGTTGGGACGGCCGTCGAGAATGTCGAGAGGTACGCGCCGAGGTTGGCCAGCGTCTTGACGCGCAGACCGGTGATGCGGCCGCCTGCGTCGAACGCCATCTCGGCGGTCGTCACATGGTCGCGGCCATGCGCGTCGCTGATGTAGGCCTCGCGCCGCTCGCTCGCCCATTTGACGGGCACGCCCAGCTTGCGGCTGGCCCAGACGACGATAATCTCCTCGCCATAGACGAAGATCTTGCTTCCAAAGCCGCCCCCGACGTCCGGCGCGATGACACGCAGCTTGTGCTCCGGAATGCCGAGCACGAACGCGGCGGCCAGCAGGCGGTGGATGTGCGGGTTCTGCGACGTCATCCAGAGCGTGATGCCTTCGCTCGCGGCGTCATACGACGCCAGCGCGGCGCGCGGCTCGATGGCTGAGGCCTGGATGCGGTTGTTGCGGATACGCAGGGTCGTGACGTGCGCGGCTTTGGCGAACGCCTCGTCGGTCTTCGCCTTGTCGCCGATCGTCCATGTGAACGCGGTATTGTGCGCGGCCTCATTGTGCACCAGGTGCGGGCCGGCGGCCTCCTGCGACGCCAGTGCCGCCTTGACCTCGGCGCCAACTGTCTGCTCGATCGCCTCGCCCGCCGCGGCTTCGTCGTGATGGGCACCGGCATGGTGCACGTCCGCGTGCGCGGCGGCGACGCGCGCCTGCTCGCGGGAGGCTACCGCCTTCTCCAGATCTATTACTGCGGGCAGCGGGTCGTACTCGACGTCAATCAGGTCGGCGGCGTCGCGCGCGATGTAGCGATCCTCGGCGACGATGACGGCCACCGGATCGCCGACGTAGTTGACCTCGTCGATCGCGACGACGGGGTGCTTCGGCGTGATGAGGCCGGGGTGTGACCAGCCACACGGGATGCTGCCGAGCGCTTCCATGTCCTTACCGACGAACACGTCGAGCACGCCGGGTTGCGCTTTCGCTTTCGCGACGTCGATCTTGATGATCCTGGCATGGGCGTACGGCGAGCGCAGGATGTACGCGTGCGCCATGCCGACCATTTTCATGTTGTCGACGTAGGTGCCCTTGCCGGTGATCAGTCGCGGGTCTTCACGGCGTTTGATGCCCTTGCCAAAGGTGTCGAGTCCCATTATTTGCCTCCCATGGCATCGGCTGCCGCCAGCACCGACTTCACGATATTATGGTAACCGGTACAACGGCAGACGTTGCCCTCCAGCCCGTGGCGGACTTCCGCCTCGCTCGGGTGTGGATTGTGCTTCAGGATCTCAACCGATGTCAGGATCATGCCGCTGGTGCAGTAACCGCACTGCAGACCGTGGTTGTCCCAGAACGCCTGCTGGATCGGATGCATCTTGCCGTCCTGCGCCAGCCCTTCGATGGTCGTCACGTCGCTGCCGTCGGCCTGCACGGCCAGCACGGTGCACGATTTGACGGCCTGGCCGTCGATCATGACCGTGCACGCGCCGCACTGGCTGGTATCGCAGCCGACGTTGGTGCCGGTCAGGTTCAGGTTCTCCCGCAGATAATGCACAAGCAACAAGCGCGGGTCAACGTCGGCCTTGCGCGCCTTCCCGTTGACCTTGATTTCGATCTTTGCCACATGTCCTCCCTCAAGTGATGGGTTCGTCGGATCGATATGCGTGGTTCGGTGTTCAATGGTCGTGCCGGGACCGGAGTGGCGGCGACCTCCTTGGCTTGTGGAGTGGGGTGAGAGGCATAGACGGCTAATGCCCGAAGGCCAGTGCCAGAGTGGCGGCAATGAGCAGCGCCGGCAGCAGGACGACGAACCAGCGCGGGAATGTACTTTGGATGGCCTGCGAGCGAAACACGGCAGCCTGCCATGCGGCGCGTTCCGCCGCCGCGAGATCGGCCAGTCGCCGTGCCTCGGCGGCCGTCGCCTGCCGCACGCCCAGCACGCGGTTGAATGCGCCGAAGCCCTGCTGCATGATCTGCTGTGTGGCGGCGTCGACCAGGCGCTGGCCCACGGTCGCCAGCGTGCCGCCGATCTGAACGTTGGCCTGGTAGCTGATCGTCGTCTGCCCGTCGTGCTCGGCGGCGTCGATGATGCAGACGCCTTTCATGAAGCCGGGGCCGCCCTTGCCTTCGCCGACAATGCGCACGTGCGTTGGCTTGCGCTGGTCGAGCAGGCTGATCCTGCCACTGAAGAGACCCTTGACCGGGCCGACCCCGACGGTCGCGCTGGCGAGGATCGTGTCGCCCTGCACATCGACCTTCTGCAGACCAGGGATGATCTGCAAGAGCACCTGCGGGTCAAGCAGCAGGTCCCAGACCTCGCCGGCCCGGGCGGTAAATATGTACGTGCCGTCTATTTTCATTGCAGGTCCGGTGCGGCGCGCAGCAACGCGCGTGAATTGGGCCGGCAAGGAATGATGGCGATGCGTGGGTGCATGGCCGGCGGGTTGCCGAAAATTATAACCCGCTAATAGAATCGGTCAAAGTCAATCGGGCACCCCTTTGCCAAGCTCAAGGACCGCTTTCGATACGCGCCATCGACATGCGCGCTGAGGCCGTCGATCGTGGTGCGTGCGCTGAGCCTGTCGAAGCGCAACTTGCCAAGGAGTTGTGCTTCGACAGGCTCAGCGCACGCCTTCGTACCAGCAATTCTCAATTTGGCTTTGGACGCGTACTGTCCAATGCCGGCTTGCTATGAACTTGGCCCTCTGGTGCTTGTCACGCACGCTGGCTCGACAAGTAAGCGGCGTTTCCCTCCCCCCGACCCCCTCCCAACTTTGTTGGGAGGGGGCGACTTTCTAAGGGGAGGTGCGCGGCCTCCCCGTTAGCTTTTCCCCTTCTCCCCCGCGCGCGCGGGGGCGAAGGGGCCAGGGGATGAGGGGGCATATTGGCGGCCGACTCCAAAATGAGAATTGCTGCCTTCGTACAGAAACCTGTGAAGTCTACAGACCGATATGCTATACTTGGGCGCGGCGCGGCCACAGGCTGGTGCCGCGAATATAGTCTGACAGGCGAGAGGATGCATGGTGGATATACGACAACTGAGCCTGATCGCCGGCGCGCGCGAGGCGCGCGGGCTGGCGGTCATCATCGACGTGTTCCGCGCGTTCAGCGTGGCGGCGTACTGCGTCTCGCGCGGCGCGCGCGAGATCGTGCTGGTCGGGGAGACCCAAGATGCGTTCGATCTGCGCAAGCAGCGCTTCCCAGATGCCCTGCTGATCGGCGAGGTGAACGGACGGCACATCGACGGCTTCGACTTCGGCAACTCACCGACGCACGTCGCGGAGAGTACCCGTGACTTCGCGGACAAGACGCTGATCCAGCGCACGAGCGCGGGCACGCAGGGCGTTGTGAACGCCGACGGAGCGGACGAGATCGTGCTGGGCAGCTTCCTGTGCGCGGGCGCGCTGGTCGCGCACATCCGCCAGCGTAACCCCGCGACCGTCTCAATTGTCGGTATGGGCGATGCAGGCGTGTACAAGACCGACGAGGACGAAGCGCTATCGGACTACCTGGCGGCGCGCTTGCGCGGGGAGGATCTGCCGGTCGCGCCGTACCTGGAGCGGGCGCGCAACGGGCAGGCTGGCAAGCGCTTCGACGACAACCATCCCGACGCACCGCGCACCGACGTGGACTACTGCCTGCAGGCGGACAAGTTCGACTTCGCCCTGCATGTTGCGCGCGAAAATGGGCTGCTGGTGGCGCGCAAGGCGACTGCGATCACGCCATTAGAACCGTTAACGCTGCGCGGCTAACGTCCGGGTGGAAACAGCGCCAGGTCATCGTCGGCGCGGACCTGCACCTCGTAGCCGCCATAGTAGCGCAGGTCTTTGCCATTGAGGAGCAATCGCCAGCCATCTTGCAAGACGTAGAGCGGCTCGACGCGCGGCCAAAGCGACTGCGGGTTGGCGTCATCGCGCCATGTCGTCTCCATCGCCTGGTGCCGTATGTTCGGGTAGTAGTTCAGCACCTTGCGCAACAGGCCGGCGACCGTCGCGTCGCTGCTGGCGCGCGCAACCCGCGCGGCTGCGCCGGTTGTGTCGCGCAGACGCCCGAAAAACGAGACGCGTACGTCGAAGACGCCATCATCCAGCGCCCGCGCCACGCGATAGCCAAGCAGCATGAGATCCAGTTGGATCATCAGATACTTGTTCCAGGCGGCGATGGCGGACACCGCCAGTTGCGCATCGTGGAAATTGTCGGCGATCAGTCGGGCGAACGTGGATTGGGTCAGACTGATCGCGCCTGTGACCCATGGTTCAGCCACCACGATATGGCGCGGCCCGTGCCCCGCATGCACCTTGCCGGCGTAGAACAGGTAGTCGGCGAAGTCGGCCCCCAGATCGATACCCAGCGTGCGAGCCATCCATATCGTGAAGAACCGTCGTCGCTCGGCCAGGTGCGCCGGATCGGCGCCCTGCTCCCAACCGAGGATGGCGGCTGTCTCCGGAACGCGCTGCAAGTAGGCGTATGTCTCCGCGACGACGGCCGGGCCGTGTGCAAACAGCGGCTCGACGGTCTGCGTCATCGCCCGCTGATCAGCCCGTGTAAAGCCAACATAACGCGCGACCCGCTCCCATTCCTCGGTGGGCGTCGGTTCCAGTGCACCGACTCCGGCGGGCTCTGCAGCCAGTCCTTTGATTCGCATTTCAGGCTGTGATATATTCATCATGGACCTTTCGACGGAGACACGTTTCCATGCACGTCAATTTCTACGCCACATTGCGCCTGGCGGCCGGGCGTAAGCAGGTTGAGGTGAGCTTGTCGGAGCCGGATACCGTGCGCGCTGCGCTCGAGGCGGCCAGCCGGGACCTGCCGCAACTCGCTTCCGAACTTTGGGAAGCGCCGGGCCAACTGTATGACACCATCCACGTCTTTGTGAACGGGCGCGAAGCCTGTTTCCTGCCCCAGCAACTGGAAACGCCTTTGGGACCCGACGACGTGTTGGACGTCTTTCCACCAGTTGGTGGTGGCTCGGCGGGTACACGCTGCGAGCGCGAATATCGCAGCCTGCCGATCTGGCTCGCCCATGAATATCTGCGCGAACTGGGCGGCCGCGGCGCTGCAGGGCAGCCGGTCGAGGGGCCCGGCTGGCGCGCCCGCGTCCGTGATGCGGACGACGTCGTGATCGGCGTGCTCCACATCGGACGGATCTTTGTCGACTTCGAAGGCAATGAATCGGCCGTGGCCGCCGCCATGGCGGCCTTTGACGCGAAAGCGCTGCGCGCAGGCGGCTGAAAAGACAAGGCGAGGGAGACCACTCCCTCGCCTTGTTGTTTGCCGGCGCGCGGCTACGGGATTTCCAACTCCTTCAGCTTACTCTCCGGGACCACCCCATCGTCCCAGCCGCGCAACTTGTTGTAATCGGCCAGCATCTGTGGCAGCTCACACACATGCCCCATAGAGCCTTTTTCCTTCGAAGGCTCTTCGAGGAACCGCTTGGGCAGGTTGTCGCTGCCCTTGCCGAAGCCGATCAGGTTGTTGTAATGCCGCTCCAGGTTGTAGATGCGCTCGCCGATCTTCAACACGTCGTCGGCGGTGATCTGGACGCCGGTCACGGCCGAGTACTGGGCCGCGTATTCCTCGACGCCTTCCGCGAACGCGCTGAACTTGCACAGGTCAAGGCTGTCCGAGAACGCGTGCAGGTCCTGCAGCAGCTTGAGCAGCGCGCCCTTGCCTTCCCAGGCCAGCGGGTCGGTCTTGAACGAGATCAGACCCAGTTCGCTGGCGGGCGAGTACCCGCGCAGGTGACACGCGCCGCGGTTGCTGGTGGCGTAGCCGAGCCCCATGCCCTTGATGCCGCGCGGATCGTACGCGGGGATGCTCTGCCCCTTGACGGTCATGGCGATCTCGGGATGACCGAGTTTCTTGGCGGCCGGCTCGATGCCGTCGGCCAGCATGTCGCCTTCGCCCTCGCGGAAGGCGATCTTGCGCATCAGCTCGACCATGCCGTGGGTGTCGCCCCACTTCAGGCCGCTGCCGTTCTTCACGTAGCCGCGCTGCGTCGCTTCCATGTACATCGCAAGCACGCCGCCGATTTCGATGGCGTCGTAACCGTAGTCGTTGGCCTTGTCAATCATGAAGGCGACGGATCCGGCGTCGGAGTTGTCGCAGTTCGCGCCGAGCGACCACGCCGGCTCGTACTCCACGCTCTCCATGTGAATCTTGAAGGGGCCTTCCTTGACGTCCACCTCTTTCTTGCACGCGACGGGGCAGGCGTGGCAGGTGGGGTCGTCGACAAGGATGTGTTCCTTGACCCACTCGCCGCTGATGAGCTCCGCCTTCTCGCCAAACGCCGTCGTCTGGCTGTTGCGGGTGGGCAGTGCGCCGATGTTGTTGTCGATGTTCATCAGCACGTTGGTGCCGAAGACCGAGAGCCCGCCTTTGCGCGGCGCCGTGATGTTCTTGACGTCCATGATCGTCGCCAGGGCGCGCTGGTGGGCGATCTTAAAGGCGTCGCGGTCAAAGGGTTTCGGCACGTTCTTTTCTGCCTTGACCACGATGGCCTTCAGATTCTTGCTGCCGCCGACACAGCCGGTGCCGCCGCGTCCGCTCGCGCGGTCATCCTCGTTGAGCCAGGCGCCAAAGCGGCAAAGATGCTCGCTGGCCGGGCCGATCGCGAGCACGGTCAGATCCTTCTCGCCATATTTCTGCTTGAAGAATTTGATGGTATCGTGTACGCCCTTGCCCCAGATCTGGGCGGCGTCCAGGATTTCCACCTTGTCGCCATGCACATAGGCGTAAACCGGCTTGGCAGCGCGACCCTTGAAGATCAAGCCATCGAAACCGGCCCAGCGCAGGCGCGCGGCCGACCAGCCGCCGTGATGGCTGTCGGTGACGGTGCCGGTCAGTGGCGACTTGGTCACGATCGCCATGCGCCCGCTCATGTTCACGTCGGTGCCGGTCAGCGGCCCATTCATGAAGCAGAGGATGTTGTCCGGGCTGAGCGGATCGACCTTCGGCCCGTTCTCAAAGACGAAGCGGACCCCCAGGCCGCGCGCGCCAATATACTTGCGCGCCCACTCTTCGGGGACCGGTTCGTATGACACCCGGTTGCTGGTGAGATCGACGTGAGCTATTCGATTGGCAAACCCATGTATGGTCATAGACGTTCCTTTCTGAAGCAGCTCGGGGTTCCGACCGTTTTATACTAGCACTTCGGGGATGGGGTGTCAATGACGATTACGGTTTTTGGGCGCATTTCAGGGGATGAGGGTCATACAAATCATACAAAGTCGCACGGGCCGACGCGCGGAGCGAGACGACTGCGAACAGGCGATTAGCCAGTCACGATTCAGAGCGCGTTTCGGAGATCGACGCCCTTCGACGGCGTATGGTGCCGCTCAGGGCGTCGCTTGACGTTGAGAATCGCGGCCGCTTTGCAGAGCTACGCGGTACCTGGAGCGGGCGTGCAACGGGCAGGCGCTTCGACGATAACCACCCCGACGCGCCGCGCACCGACGTCGAGTACTGCCTGCAGGCTGATAGGTTCGACTTGGCGCTGAGCGTCACGCGCGAGGACGGATTGCTGGTGGCGCGGTGGCAGTAGCGGACATCGGCACAAGAAAGCAACGCGGGGTCGCATCTCGCGACTCCGCACTTGGGACATGAAGATTGCTTTACCTGTTTGCGTAGCGCAGGCTACCCACAATCTTGTAGAAGAACTCCGTGTTCTTGTCTGCTACGCTCTTCGGTTGGCCAAACTCCGCGCTGATAATCCAATTTCGGCCCCCCGCCTTGAAGTAAACTGCAATTCTACGCGCTAGATTCGACGACGGGGCGATGCCTGTTGAGAAGTCAGAGACAAACCGTCGACCGGGGAGTCTCTGCGGCCCCACAGGAAACGGCGATCCTGCCGTGGGAAATGCGCTTTCGAAGTTTGATATCCCTATCTTGGCGCCCCTCGGATAAGTGGCTTCTTGCACAGGCGCTTTGCTGAGGTCGTAGTTAGTTATGATCAACACATTTTGCATCAAGGCCAAAGGCTCAAGCACGCGTTCGACAATATACCATTTGTTCGGATAGATGAACGAGAATCCGGTCTTGAGACCTCTAAACGCGTTCCACTTGGTCACGACAGGCGGGAAGGGCGTCGTCAGAGCCAGAAAGGGCGTGGCACTGGGCAATGGCGTGGGCGGCAGTGGCGTGTCGGTCGCGAAAGGCATTTCGGCGTCTGGTGGCCGTGGGTAGCGGTCGAGCGTGGGTGCATAGATTGGCGGCGGGGTGAAGGACAAGACGGGCTCCGCTCGTGTGGTCGGCGAGAGCGTGGCGGGTACGACGGTCGGCGTGTCACATCCGGCCATCAGGATCGAGAGTGCCATCGCAACACCGAACACACCGACCAGTGTAAACACAAGCGGCCGTTTCATGGCGGTACCTTCCGGTTGAGTGCATCAATTCAAATATGTTTTCAGTCTATGGCCCGCGCGGCGATATGTCAATCAGCGCATGTGCCCATAGATAGAAACAGCCGGCCAGTGCTGATTCGTGCGTCAGAAAGGGCGTGCGGGCTGAGGAGCGTTTATAGACAGTAGACGTTATCGGGAATAAGGAATTGGCGTTCAGAAAGCCAATGAAGACGGGCGTTTCATCATGCAAAAACCTAATTTCTAATAACGTCTAGTGTAGGGAGAGGGGGCGTGTCAAAGGGAAAAAGTACGAGCGTTCAATTGAACGCCCGTGGAAGGCACACAAGTGATTGGCACACCACTCGAAGAGCGGGCTCGAGCCTGAAGGTCGCAACTGCCCTCTCGCCGTCTAAACTCACAGGTCTTCAATGTCTTCCTCTGTGAAATGCTCTCCTCCGCTAGCGCGCTCGCGCAAGTCGACTTGCTTGATGTCATTGACTACTATCTCCCCCACCTGGCGTCGAGCATTATCGGCAAATACTGACCATTCAATATAGAGGCCGTTGAGATCAATCGTATCCAATTTGCGTGTTAATTCAATTTCCCATTTGTGGCTGCGACCAGGCAAGATAGGATCATACCGCGTTGGTCCATACACAGTACGCTCTAATGGAGATCCGCCCTGTAGCACGTCTCGCGAGGTGTTTGCTCGATAGAACGAGTAGTATTCACGGTCATCATGACGTCTGATATGTTGGCTGAAGCGCTCATATGTACGTGCCATCTGTACCGGAACGAAGATATGGGCATTGACATATTGAGCGAGCACCGTGCCCGAGTTCTTGGCGCGAACTACCAGCACGTGCCTAGTTTTTCTTTTCTGACTGCTACTGGCGAATGAAGTCGGTATTAGATCTTTCTCGACCTCGAGTTCGACGCGAAGTTCAAAAGTCAGTTCAATATTAGGGTGCTTCTGACGAGCCATGACATCGCGAATTTCATAATCGTCCATCGGGATCGAGCGAAAGTTGTAGCGTCGATAATACTTCTTATCGGTGGCCTGGTGAGCCGTTACGCTCTGTGGGATCTCGACTACGTAAGCAACGTGATTAGGGGCCGAGTCGAGCGGAACGGAATGAATCTTCAATCCGTCAATACGTGGCTGAATACTGTCGACCATTTGATCTAGCCATTCGCGCGAAAATTGAATGCGATCAATTGGATCAAGCCTTTCTGGCAGATGCCTCTTTGCTTCATCCTCAAATTCGGCGACCCCATAGACTATCGTGCCGCCTGCAGAATTGGCGAACGCTGATATGTCTTTTGCGAGTTCGTCCTTCTGCTTATTCTGTCTGCCTAGGGATGCTGCGCGCTTATAGTCGAGGATTCGGCTTTCCTCAATCTGTTCAGTGATTAAACGTTCGAGTTCTGATTGTGTCCAAGGTGTCATCGCTGATGAACCTCTAAGCTGGAGAGAAGCTTCTAATCTTATCGGGAATAAGGTTTGGCTTGTTGAAATATCCGTTTTCAGCGGCTTTCCGAATGTCAAGTGCTTATTCCCGATAATAGCTCATCTACGAAACGACTCACAACCGCTTAGCCCAGATACTTCCCCGTGATTGGGCGCAGGTCGTCTTTGAATTTGGCCGGGATGCGCGCTGGGTCGGTGACGATCGCGTCCTTGAGCGCGGTCGGGCAGGCGCACTGCTCGCGCGTCGCCGGCAGGCGGTTGAACACGACCGCCAGCGCCTTCTGCGCCAGCGCCACATTAGCGTTCAGGTTCGCAATGACCATCGGCAGCGTCACCGGCTCGGCGCTCTGGTGCCAGACGTCGTAGTCGGTGACGTGCGCCATTGTGGCGTAGCAGATCTCGGCCTCGCGCGCCAGCCGCGACTCCGGCACGTTGGTCATGCCGATGATGTCCATGCCCCACTGGCGGTAGGTGTTCGATTCGGCCTTGCTGGAGAACTGCGGCCCTTCAATCGTAAGATACTTGCCGCCCTTGTGCACGCGGCCGCCGGCTTCCTTGACCGCGTCGTACAGGATGCCTGAGAGGGTCGAGCAGAAGGGGTCGGCGAAGCTGACGTGCGCGACGGCGCCGTTGCCGAAGAAGCTGCCGGCGCGCCCCTTGGTGTGGTCGTAGATCTGGTCGGGGATGACGATGTCGCGCGGCGCGAACTCCTCGCGCAGCGAGCCGCACGCGCTGACGGCCACGATCCATTGCACGCCGAGCGTCTTCAGCGCGAAGATGTTGGCGCGGTACGGCACCTCGCTCGGCGTGAGCCGGTGCCCGCGCCCGTGGCGCGGCAGGAAGGCGATGCGCTGGCCGCCGAACGTGCCGAGCGTGATCACGTCGCTCGGGTCGCCAAACGGCGAGGTGATCTTGACCTCTTTCACGTCGCTCAGCCCGTCCATTGCGTACAACCCGCTCCCGCCGATCACGCCAATGATGGCTGTGTCCATTACCGCTCCTTTAGCGTAAAATCCCAAATTCCAAATCCCAAGACCCAAGCGCTTGACCCTCGACAGCGGAAGCCTGAAACCCGATACTCGAAACCTGATCCCTGGAACCGATTGCGCGGGCTAAATATCGGCGGCGCGCTTGCCCACGAAGCTGCGCGCGAACTCGATGAAGTGGTACACATCGCGGAACGTGGTGGCCAGGCCGACCGAGATGCGCACCGCGCCGGTGCTCTTGTCGTCGATGCAGCGCCGGAACTCGTCGAGCGTCAGCCGGTCGTGGCTGACGAAACAACTGGTCAGTTCCTCAGCCGAAATGCCGAGCGCCAACTCGCCGCCGCCGGGGTTGCAGAAGCAGCCGGTGCGCAGCGAGATGTTCACCTGGTTGGCGCGCTGCTCGACGAGCCGGTGATCGATGAAGTGCCCGTCGGCGTCGTAGAAGTTGACCGTGATCGTGCCGCCACGCGACTCGGTAGTCAGCGGCCCGTAGATGTGCACGACCGGCGCGCCGCCGGCGTGCCGCAGCGTCGTCAACTGGTCGAGCATCCAGCCGGTCAGGCACTGCACGCGCGTGTGAATCGCATCATATCCGATGCGCGCGATGTGCCGCAGGCCGATCTCCACGGCCGGGATCGACAGGTAGTTGATCGTGCCGTCCTCGAAGCCTTCCGCGCCCTCGACCAGGTAATACTTGTCGCCCTGCACCGACGCGACCGAGATGGTGCCGCCGGCGAACCACGGCCGGCGCAGCTTGCGCAGGGCGTCGCGGCGGGCGACGAGTGCGCCGAGACCGGTCGGGTAGCCGAAGATCTTGTAGAACGACATGCAGACGTAGTCCGGGTGCACGCGGCTCAGGTCGAGCGGATTGCTCGGCACGAACGCGGCCGCGTCGAGCAGCACGTCCCATCCCGCCGCGTGCGCGCGCTGGATCCAGTCGAGCGAGTGCTGCACGCCGGAGAAGTTCGACTGCGCCGGGTAGGCGAACAGGTTGCAGCCGCCGGGTTCGGCCTGTGCCAGGTATTCCTGCAACTTCACCGCGTCCAGTCGCATGTCGGGCGGCACCACCGGCGCGTAGGTCACCGTCGCGCCCTTGGCGCGCGCAAACTCGCGGATGCCGTTGACGGAGTTGTGGTTGTCGAACGTCAGTAGGTAGTTGCCGCCGGGGCAGAACGGGTACGACTCGCCGACGAGCTTGAGCGCGCCGCTGGCATTCTGCGTGAAGACGACGACGTATTCATCCGGCGAGGCGTTGAAGAACTCCAGCGCGTAGCGGCGCGACTGCTCGACCAGCTTCGTCATCGCCAGCGAGGTCGGGTTGCTGGAGTGCGGGTTGCCGTAGACGTTCTGGCGCAGCAGGTCGGCGTGCGCCTGCACCTGCGAGTCGGCGTACAGCCCGCCGCCGGTGTAGTCGAGGTAGATGTGTTCGCCGGCGTCCAGCCGCCCGTACTCACTGGCGCGCTGCTCATCGAGCAGGCGCGTGCCTGCATAGTCGGGGTAGGCCTTTCGGAACTGCGCCTCGGCCTCGCTCAACGGCGGCAATACTTTGTTTGTTGATCGGGTCTGCATTGTAGTCATTGCATCTCTCTCGCACCGTCTAGACGGCGTAGGGATAGTCGGGCGACGTCATGCGCCCTTGATAATCATCACAACTTGCATCACGCTAGAGCATTTTGCAGAAACATCGGGCACGCCACACGGTTCACCGGGTAGGGGCAGGTCTTTGACCTGCCCAGCGGACAGGCCAAAGGCCTGTCCCTACATGCGGCTATCGGATTATTTTGCAAACCGCTATAAGGTTACATCACATAGGCGCGGACGGCGTCGGCTTTGCGCACGCCGTCCGGGTCGATCATCACATTGATGATCGACGGCTTGCCGCTGGTGAACGCGCGTTCCAGCGCCGGCACGATCTGGTCGGGCGCGGTCACGAACTCGCCATGCCCGCCGAACGCCTCGGCGATCTTCTCGTAGTGCGTCTGGTCGCCGAGCTTGGTCGCGACTGCGCGCTCGGCGCCCATCATCTGCATCTGCGGCACGCGGATCTCGCCCCACTGGCCGTCGTTGCCGATCAGCGTCACGATCGGCAGGCCGAAGCGCGCCGACGTGTCGAACTCCATGCCGTTGAGCGCGAACGAGCCGTCGCCGTTCAGCACGATGACCCGTTTGCCGGGGTTGAGCAACTGCGCCGCGATGGCGAACGGCAGGCCCACGCCGAGACAGCCGAGCGGCCCGGGGTCCATCCAGTGCGCGGGCTTGCGGATCGTCAGTACCTTGGCGGCGATGCCGACCACGTCGCCGCCGTCGCCGACCACGATCGTGTCGGCGTCGATGAACCGGTTCAGTTCGTGCGCCAGCCGGTACTGGTGAATCGGCAGGTCGTCCGACGTTTCCCAGCGCGCCTGCGCGGTGCGTTTCTCCTCTTCGATGCCCTGCAGGCGCGCCAGCCAGCCATCGAAGCGCGCGCCTGTAGTCGCGGCCGCCAGTTGTTCCAGCACCGTCGCCGCGCTGCCGACGATGCCGGCCTCGACCGCGCGGTTGCGGCCGATCTCGGTCGGGTCGATGTCGATCTGAATCAGCTTTGTGTCGTGCCCGAACTCGCCGTAGCGCACGCGGAAGTCCATCGCCGTGCCGATCGCGATGACGAGATCGGACTCGCGCAGCGCCGCCCCGCGCGCCAGTTGCAGGCAGTTTGGGTGGTCCATCGGGAGCGTGCCGCGCCCCATGCCGTTCGTGAATACCGGCAGGGCGCACTGCTCGGCGAAGCGGCGCAGTTGCGCTTCCGCGCCATCCCAGTAAACCTGCGACCCGGCTAGGATGACCGGGCGCGACGCCTGTGCAATCAACTGCGCGGCCGCCGCGATCGTCGCCGGCGCGCCGGCCGGTCGCTCTTTGGCGCGATAGTTGACAGGGAACTTTGCCGCCGACTCGTCCACGAAGTTGAACAGGATGTCGAACGGCAGTTCCACGAAGACCGGGCCGGGCCGACCGCTGAGTGCCATGCGGATCGCCTGCGTCAGCAGTTCGGGGATGCGCGCCGTTTCGTGAATCGAAACGCTCCACTTCGTGATCGGCTTGAGCAGCGCGACCTGCTCCATCTCCTGCAGCGCGCCGCGCCCCTGCTGGTTGAGCGGAGCCGCGCCGCCGATCAGGAGCAGGGGGCTGGCGGCGTAGTATGCGTTGGCGACCGCCGTCACGGCGTCGGTCACGCCGGGGCCGGCCGTAACGACCGCGACGCCGATGCCGCGCGTGAGGCGGGCGTAGGCGTCGGCGGCGTGCGCGGCGGCCTGCTCGTGGCGCATATCGATGACGGCGATGCCTTCATCGATACAGCCATCATAGACCGGCGCGACGTGTCCGCCGCAGAGCGTGAACAGATGCGTGACGCCTTCGCCCTTCAGCACCTTCGCGACCAGCCGGCCGCCGTGGTATGGCATAAGTCCTCGCAGGTCAAAACATCCAACACAAAGACACAAAGGCACAAAGAACTACAAACATGACTACTTTGTGTCTTGGTGTCTTTGTGTTGATATTCGTTGGTTCCAATTACAGCGCGTGCCCTTGCAGGCGGCACGCGCCGTTGACCGGTTCGCCGTGTATCCAGAGCGCACAGGCGGCGCAGTAATGCGCGAAGATGTGCGGTCCTGCCAGCGGACCGGCGGCGGCTGGCAGCGCGTCGCGCAATTGCGCCCGGTCCGGCGCGGCGGCAACCGTCGCGCGGACGACGTGCTCGCCCTCAAGTTGCGCATCGAGCACCATGCCCGCGACGATACGGTGGCGGTCCACCGCCAGATCGT
This sequence comes from Chloroflexota bacterium, assembly GCA_016235055.1. Lineage (NCBI taxonomy): Bacteria > Bacillati > Chloroflexota > Chloroflexota bacterium. The sequence goes on from JACRMK010000078.1 coordinate 87,809, forward strand.
CCTGCTCGATCGTCAGCGTGAGTTCGTCGCCTGGCCCGGCCAGCGGTTGGGCGAGTAGTGTGATTGAGTCGCCGCCGAAGAAGCCGCCGTAGCTGGTGACCTCGCGCACGCGCAGGGTGGTCACGGCGAATCCTGCCGCCCTGGAGCTCGCCGGCGATTCTTGATTAGTGCGCATATGACAACCAGCAGTGTCGCGCCGAGCGCACAGAGCATTCCGGCGGTCAAGCCCGCTAGCGGCGTGACGTACGTGGCGTCGGCGCCGCGTACGGGCGGCGCGAATACATAGGCCAGGAACCCATTGATTCCACAGAGCAGTGTGCTTACGATCCAGAAGCGAAGCAATTGGCGGGGCGTCATGGTGGCAGGTTGTGGTGATACCAGGTCGAAAGATGTGCAATGATCGCGTCGGCAGATATCGCCGCGTCGGGCGTATTATACCGCAAGGCGGCATCAACACAGGCTTTGCGAAGATCGAAATGACGCGCGTGCAAGACTATCCGCCGGCCGGCTGCGTTGGGCCTGGCAGTGGGACGAATTCGACCGACTTGAAGTTGTAGAATCTGGGAGCGCCCTGCGCAAACAGATCGGCGCCGTCGCAGTCGATGATGAAGACGCTGACTTTGGGGAATGGGTTCGACCAACTCCACGCGTTGTCCGCGAAACTGACCACGGTGCCGTGCTCGCCGATCCAGCGCTGAAACTCAATCATCGGTTTGACTTCCGGCGCGAGGCGTTGTTCCCAATCAGTCGGATACTGGGCGGCGAACTCGGCGAGTCCCCCTATTCGAAAGGCCGGGTCGCGTGCTGGCGCAGGTGGCGGCATCGGCGGCCGGGGAGGCATGGCCAGAAGCAGTAGGGCAGCCGTCGCGAGCACGCAGAGCGCAATCGTCAGCACGGCCGTAATGCGCCTGGTTCGCGTGCGCGTCATAATGGCTACCCGTTCTCCGAATGCTTATGAGCCTGGGCACGAGCCGTTGGCGGCAGGGGGCGCCGCTACTCCGGGAAGTACACACCCTCAATGTCGGTGCCGACCATGCCGGCGTCGAACGAGCGTTTGTCGAGCAACGTCAGGTTGCGCACCATGCGCGGCGTCAGGATCGGCCGGCGCGCCAGTGCATCGAGTTTGTCGGCGATCAGATCCATCGTCGCGTCGTCGCTCAGCCAGTTGAGGCGGTCGAACGCCCGCAGGTTGAACGGCCGCGTGTACTCGCGGAGCGAGCGCAGGCGCTCCATGTTGTAGTAGCCCTCGAAGTATGACATGACCAGTTCGCGCAGGGTGCGGTAGACCGGCTCGCGGTAGCGCAGGCCGACGAAGTTCGATTTGCCGATCGAGCCCCAGTGCCCGTAGCGCCGGAAGAGGGCGATCAGGTGCTCGTCGTCGCGGCGGGCGTACATGTTGACGAGCAGGGGCGGATAACCGAGCTGCCGCAGGGCGGCAGCGGCGAAGAGCGCGCCATCGAAGCAGTGCGCGCGGCGGTCGCGCAGGACGCTGGCCGGGCAGCGGTAGGCGTCGTCGGTGCTGTACGGCACGTCGTCGAGGAACGCCTGGATCTGCGCCGGCGTTTTCAACGCGGCGAACGTTTTGCGGTCGGCGGCCGGAACTCGGCTCAACTGTGGATCGACACTGTGGTTGGAGGCACGGTTCATGATGTCAGTAATGATAACACAGGACTGATTCCGAACAACCGAATTTGGCCATGTGGTTGACATTCATCGCTGCAGATTCTACAATAGGGCAACAAAGCGGACCGATAGATGGAGTTACCACTTCTCTCGGAATGCTTGCGCGCCAAGGAGGACTTCGCATGTGGCTTTTCACGACAGTGGGGTTCTTCAGTGTCGTCCAGAAGAAGGACGAGTCGGGGTTGACGGTTCGAGCGCGGGTGGCATCGGACTTGGAGCAACTGCGCGAGAAATACATGCCCACACTGTCCGCAACCAAGAAGCACGCGGGCACCGATTATCCATTTCGGGCTACCATCGGTCACGACGAATTCGCCGAAGGGTTCGCGCAAATCGTTAAGGACATCTCTTATAGCAACTTCAAGGACGAGGTTGGCAAGCGCTTTGGACACGATCGTGCGTCTATCTACACGAAGGTCTGGAGCGTACTCTTGGATCTGGAGAATCACTCCGCAATGGAGTTGGGCGCGACCTACAAGACGGCCAAGCCACCGACTTCGCAGGGTTCTGGCAAGGCCAAGGCTTATGGCGCAGTCGTCATAGACGCCGATGGGCGGGTGCTACTTCGAGAGCCTACGGATCATTACGATGAGTATGTCTGGACGTTTGCGAAGGGACGCCCGAATCTAGGCGAGACGCCCGAAGAAACTGCGCGACGCGAGGTCAAAGAGGAAACTGGCATTGCAGGTACGATCGTAGTGCCAATTCCCGGCGAGTTTGAAGGGGGAACAACCGTAAATTTGTTCTTCTTGGCGTCTCCAGTGGGCGAACCTGGACCGTGGGGAAAAGAAACGGCACAAATCCGGTGGGTAACCGAAGAAGAAGCGAAGGATCTAATTGGGAAGACCACAAACAAGACTGGGCGGCCACGTGACTTGGCCATACTGAAAGCTGCTTTCGCTGTATATCTTGGTCAACCATCGAAAAGCTAACGAGACGTTTTCGAGGCTCGGTCAATATGGAGGCAGAAATGCGAAGCCGAACAATCAGAATACACCTGCGTGAAGGAAATCCGGCGGGTATCCTCAGCGCCGAGATCGGGAATGCGACCATCAAAGTGACTGTAGTGTCGAAGACCCGCCTCAAGGATGTCGCGGACGAAATCAAGTGCCCTGGTGTCTATTTTCTGGTTGGCGACAACCCTGACAATCCTGCAAAGCCTATGGTATATGTTGGCGAAAGTGATAACCTGCTGGAGCGGCTGACTTATCATTACAGTGCTGCGAGCATGTATTACTGGGAACGTACGATAATCGTAACGAGCAAGGATGACAACTTTACGAAAGCGCATGTGATGTATTTGGAGGCAAAGTTGGTTCAAGCTATATCGCAGGCACAACGGGCGCTTCTCAAGAATGGCAGAGACCCCGATATTCCCACTTTACCTGCTGCCGATAAGGCTGACATGAATGAGTTTCTTGAGCAAACACAGTTGCTGCTGCCTGTATTGGGTTTTCAGTTTGCATCGCTTGTTCCGACAATGGATGTAAGCGCCGACAACTTTACTGTGGCTCATGGGAAACCAAGCATCATTCCCCCAATTGCTGAATCACCTATGCTACATTTGTCGTATGCAGGTGTTAGCGCCGACGCCCGTGTAATAAATGGTGAGGTCATCGTCTTCAAGGGTTCGACTTTCAGAAAACAAACGACGTCGACGATTCCACATTACGATGTTGACAAGCGGAGCCAACTTGAAAACGATGGTAAGCTGGCGGAAGGTGCCGACCCGGACTATTGGACGCTCAAGCAAGATGTTTCGTTCAACAGCATTAGTGCCGCCGCCCGCGCAATTGGCGGTGCGTCACTTAATGGGCGGGACGTGTGGAAAATCAAGGATTCTGACCAGACATACGGTGAGTGGCAGGAAGCGCAGCGTCCTTCGTAATTCATAATCCACCAGGGCAGAAGAAGTCATTGCAAAAAGAAGCCTTGCCATGCGGAAGGCTTCTTCCTGTCGTGCCACTCTTGGACGAGAAATTGCTACCCCAGCAGCCTGTCCACCGCGTCGGCGAGTTGCTGCATGTTGGCGACCTCGTGGATCGCGTCGCAGAACGGCTGGTAGGCGTACATGTCGCTATCGCCCGTACCCCACAGATACGGCGACTCCGGCGACAGCCAGATGACGCGCCGGGCGCGCCGCTTGAGTTGGTCGACCAGGTCGGCGCGCGGGTCGCTGAAGTTGTTGCGCCCGTCACCGATGAAGATCAGCGTCGTGCGGTGATCGATCGCGTCCAGATGGTCGTGCGTCAGCGTGTCAAGACTGTTGCCGAGGTTCGTGTTGTAGTAGCCCGGCTGATGGTCGTTCAGCACCGCCTCGACCGCCGTGTCCGGCCGCCCGGCGTCGAAGTAGCTGGTGATCTCTTTGATATCGTCAATGAAGATGAACGAGCGCGCCTTGCTGACCTGATCCTGCAATTCGTAGATCAGCCGCAGCATGAACTCCGAGCAGTAGCGCACCGAGGTCGAGACGTCGCAGATCAGCACCAGTTTCGGCTTGAGCCGCTTGGTCTTGAGGCGCAGCTCGATCGGCACGCCGCCGTAGCGCTGGTTGGCGCGGATGGTGCGCTTGGCGTCGAGCGCGCCGCGCTTGCCCTTCTTGTAGCGCAGTGAGGCGCGGCTGCGCAACTGCGCCGCCATGCGCCGCACCATGTCGCGCAGTGCGCGCGCCTCGTTCTCCGACAGCGCGGAGAACGGCCGCTGCATCAGGTCGGCCTCGCTCGGCTCCTGCTTCTCCTCCATCGCCTTGCGCGCGATGTTCTCGCCGGCGAACTGCTCCACGCGTTCTTCAAGCGCCTCGGCGTTGCCGCGCGCCGCCTCTTCGAGCCGCTCGCGCGTCTCGCGCTCCATGCCCATCGCCGCCAGCATCTCCATCAGTTCCTGCAGCGCCTCGTCGAGCTGCTCGAGGCCCATCTGCCGCTGCATGCGCTTGGCGAACCACTCTTTCTGGAACGGGCGGTTGGCGTACTGCAGGCCGACCTGCCGGCCGGCGCGCTGCATCTCCTGCGGCGACGGCTCGCGCCCCTGCATCAGCATTTCCATCAGCCGGCGCAGGTCGTTGGCCAGCGCGCGCAGAGCGTCCATCAGCATCTGCTGTTCTTCGGGAGTCAGGTCGCCGGTCGGGTTGAACAGCGGCGGCCCGCCGCTGCCGAAGAACAGCGGGAACAGCGACTCGAACGTCGGCGTATCCTTGGCGTCCTTGACGAGCGTCGCGCGCAGGGCCGACTTGAACTCGCCGCGCTCCAGCACGCCGATATGATTGACCGCGCGGAACGCGTCGGCGCTCTCGGCGATCGAGACGCGCACGCCGGCCGCCCGCAGCGCGGCGATGAAATCGACTATCCGTTGTTCCATTGCGCTTTCCCTCCCGTGGGCAAAGGCGGGGCCGACGATATTGACGGGGGCGGAGGCCGCATCCTTCGTGTGCCGTTAGCGGCGCGGCCGTCCGAGCATGCGGTAATCGACGCTGTCATCGTCGTCGGACTTGCTGCTGCCACCCGACGCGCCGGGCGTCCCGATGGCGCGCTTGGCGCGCTGCACGTCCTGCTCGTGCTTCAACAGCACGGTCATGGTGTTCTCCAGCGTCTCCTTGTCCAGCGCCTGCGCGTTCAGCGTGACCAGCGCGCGCGCCCAGTCGATCGTCTCGCTGACGCTCGGCGACTTCTTCAGGTCGAGCTTGCGCAGGCGGTGCACCAGTTCGACCGCCTGCTTGGCGAGTTGCGGCGTGAGGTCGGGCGCGTGCAGGCGCACGATGCGCAACTCGGTCTCGACCGTCGGGTAGTCCACGAACAGGTAGAGGCAGCGGCGCTTGAGCGCTTCGGACAGTTCGCGCGTGTTGTTGGAGGTCAGCATCACGGCCGGGATCTGCTTGGCCTTCATGGTGCCGAGCTCCGGCACGCTGACCTGAAAGTCGGAGAGGATTTCGAGCAGGAACGCCTCGAACTCGGCGTCGGCGCGGTCAATCTCGTCGATCAGCAGCAGCACCGGCTCGTCGGCGGTCACGGCCTGCAAGAGCGGGCGCGGCAGGAGAAACCGCTCGGAGAAGAAGACATCCTCCTCCTGCGCGATGCGGTCGGCGGCCTGCGCCAGCGTCTGCGTCTCGGACAGCACATCGTGCAGCTTGTCGCGCAGCAACTGCGTGTAGAGCATCTGCTTGGCGTATTCCCACTCGTAGAGCGCCTTCGACTCGTCGAGGCCCTCGTAGCACTGCAAGCGGATCAGACGCCGCCCGGTGGCTGATGCCCAGGCCTTGGCCAGTTCCGTCTTGCCGACGCCCGCCGGCCCTTCGACCAGAATCGGTTTTTGCAGTTTCTCCGACAGCAGAACCACGGTGGAGATCTCGTCCGAGGCGACGTACTGCTGCTTGCTCAATGCGTCGCGCACGTCATGCGTTCCGGTAATCATAGCGAGCCATCCTTCGGTGGAGATAGGGGCGCGGAGTGGGGTGCAATGGAGAAATTATACAACAGGAGCAGGAATGCTTTCAGGGCGAGTGTGGCGCGTGTACATTTCGGATTGCGGTCGTATGCGAGTCCCGTTGCCATGCGGCAGCATCCGGCGTCGCTCCCGCGAAAGCGGGAGCCCAGGGGCAACACCGCTGGATGCGGGCGCATGGCCATGCGCCCCTACGCGGGCATGGCGAACTGTCTCACTGAAATCCGGTCAGGGAAGGCGGGCTCGTAAGGTGAATTCATGCGATTACGTTTCAGCCGCGCGCCGCGCCGATGATGCGCGCGATGCGCTCGGCGTTGGCGATGCTGCGGTCGAATTCGGGCGGGCGCAACTCGCCCCCCATGAATACGCGCTCGTTGCGGTACTGCATGGCGCTCGGCACCGTGCGCCGCCCGGTGAAGTGGATCTCACGCACGCCGGTCTGCGCGACGATCTTGCCCGCGTTGCGCTCGTGTATACCGCCGCCTGCCACGATGCTGATCCGCCCGGCGGCCTGCCTGACCAGCTCCGCGATCAGGTCGATGCCTTCGTAGGCGGTCGGTTCCTGCCCGGAGGTGAGCACGCGATCGACGTCGAGCTCGACTAGCGTCTCCAGCGCCTCGCGCGGGTCGCGCGCCACGTCAAAGGCGCGGTGGAAGGTGACGTTGAGCGGCCGCGCCGCCGCGATCAGTTCGCGGGTGCGCGCGGCGTCCACGCGGCCATCCGGCGTGAGCAGGCCAAGGACGATGCCATCCACGCCGAGCGACTTCGCAGTGGCGATGTCGTGACGCATCACGGCGAATTCAAGGTCGCTGTAGCAGAAGTCGCCGCCGCGCGGCCGGATCATGACCTGCAGGCCGATCTGCACCTGGGCGCGTACGACGGTGATCGTGCCGGCGCTCGGCGTCGTGCCGCCCTCCATCAGGTTGTCACATAGCTCGACGCGTTGCGCGCCGCCGGCCTGCGCGGCCAGCGCCGACGCAACGCTGTCGATGCAGATTTCAACGGTCAGGTTGTGGTCGTCCACGTTTGGCACTCCATTTCGAGTGGTTGGAACGTTGTATACTACGGGCACCTTGGCGAGTCAGCGTGAGCAAGATTACGGCCGATACAGGAAAAGCGGCCCATCGCACGACCGCATCGATATGGTATAATCGAATCAGTCGCGAACCGTCAACGCAGTGCGTCTCGAAGGCAGTCGCGCTTGATGCGCTGCGTCACCGAGAGCGAGAGGGCGATTCCGCTCCTCTGTGAATGATCTATGTCCGATGTAGCCACCAACATCCCCGAACGCGGGCTCGAACAGTGGGCACCGATCGTCATTGACTACCTGTATCAACTGGTGGGCGATGCGCACGCAGTCGAGTCGCTTGCCGGCTCCGTCATGGCCGGTGGCGCTTCGTCGGACCCATCGCTGTCCGCCGAGCAGGCTTTTCTGCGGATGCTGTCTGACGCCACCGATGCGGCCTGCAATTATCTGCAACCGCGCGGGGAAGCCGATCGACTGAAACCGCTACTGAACCCGTCGGCGGAATCGCCCAAGCGCGACCGCGATGCGCTCGATTCGATTATCCGCGCGGCGCGTCATCTGCCGGTACTCAAGCGGGCGTCGCTGGCGCTGGCCGATCAGCTGGGCCTGTCCCTCGAACAGCTCGCGCGCGTCCTGCGGCAGCCGCCTGATCATGCCGGGCACTTTCTGGCCGGTGCACGCCGTGAGTATGCGCGTGAACTCAACGAGATCACGCGCATGCGCTCGCAGGCGGCGCTGGGCGATATTGCGCCGGCGGTCGCGCTGGGGCTGCGCGCGCGGCACGGATACGCCGGCTCGGCCTTTGCGTTTGTGCCGGCCTTTAGCCTGCCGGCAGAACGCATGTCGCTGTTGCTCTGGTCAGTGATACGCCAGGGCAAGTCCGCGCCACCGGCGAGCCGGTCAGCGTCACGTGGCGGCTTCGCGCGTCTCGCGCTGCTCGCGCTGGTGCTGATGGGGCTTTCGCTTGGTGGCGGTTGGATCGCATACAATATGTGGTTGAGCAACCGTCCGGTCGGATTGCCGCTGCGGCCGAGCGCCACGCCGATCGATGGTATTGCGCCGTCGGCCACGCCGGCAACCGGCGCGCTGCCGCCCTCCCCGGTGCTCCCAACCCGCACGCCCGCGCCGACCGCCACCCGCGCGCCGATTGCGACGCCGATCCCAACCACGTCATCCACGGCCACGCCGACCGCCACGCTGCCGCCCGGCGACACGGCAACCCCGACACCGACGCCGGCTGCGCTCGCCACCGCGACGAGCACCACGGAGCCGCTTGAAGCGGCGCCGACCGGCACGCCGACGACGGCCGCTCCGGCGCTGACGAGCACGCCCGTGCCGCCGACTGCCACGCGGCGCATCGTGCCGCGCGCCCCCACCTCAACGCCGACGCGCGTCTACATCTATGTGCCGCCGACGCGCACGCCGACCCGCGTCCCGACGGCGACCGCGACGTTCGCGCCGCACACGCCGTCACCGACCGTCTTCCACCCGACGATCACGCCGACACCGTAGCAGGAGTTACGCGGGCCAGGCCAGCGCGTGCAGCCGCGCAGCCAGCGCCTCGATCGTGTCGCGTTTGACGAGCTGGCCGAGCCATTCGGCCGGAATGCCCTCCACACCGTAGTACGCGCCGGCCAGTTGCCCGTAGATCGCGCCGGTCGTGTCCGCGTCGTCGCCGAGGTTCACCGCCATCAACACCCCGTCGCGGAAGTTGTCCGAGCCGTGAAAAGCCCAGAGCGCCGCTTCGAGCGAGTGCGCCACGTAGCCGGTGGCGCGGATCGTCTTCGTGTTCTTGCCCTTGAACGACCCGCCCGCGATGGCATCGATCTTCGGCGCGAGCGGCGACTGCGCCCACAGCCCCGTGACCGGCTCGAAGCGCCCGGCCAGCAACACGTCCTTGCTGCGCCCTTGCAGCGCGCCGACGATCAGCCCGGCCATGTAGCGGCAGGCATCGACCGCTTCGATGGAGCCGTGCGTCGTGCGCGACGAATCGCCGCTGTGCGCGACTGCCGCGCGCGGGTTGACCGCGTAGCGCAGCGGCACCGGCGTCAAGCGCATCAGCGAGCCGTTGCCGGACTGCGTTGCGTCGGTGCTGCCGCAGTAGGGGGCGTGCGTGCGCTCGAACGTCTCCAGCGCCGCGCGCGTCGTGTTGCCGATGTCGAAGCAGACGCCGGTGCTGCTCAGGTGGCCGTGGCGGTACCAGCGCACGTAGCGCTCCAGTTGGTCGACCGGGTCAAAGGCGTTGCGCTCGCAAAGGCTTTCGGCGAGGCAGAGCGCCATCGACGTGTCGTCGGTCCAGGCGCCGGCCGGCAGGCCGAACGGCCCGCCGCCGACGATGGTCGTCAGCGGCTTGAACGAGCCGAGCGGCTTGAACTCGACGGTCGTGCCGAGCGCATCGCCGGCGGCCATGCCGAGCAGCGAGCCGAGGTAGCGGGGGAGAGTGGTCATGGCTGCATCCCGAGTGTGTTTGCGGCGCCTTCGCCAGGGGCAGGGGCGCATTTCAGTTCTGGGGCGGAAGAACCACGTGCCATGCAGACGTCGCCATCGTCACTCCCGCGAAAGCGGGAGTCCAGGGGCAACCCCTCTGGATGCCCGCTTACGCGGGCATAACGACCTGGCTGCCTAAAGGCCGCCCTAAAGTGAAATACACCCCTTCGCCAGTGGCTGCTTGCACTGCCGCCTGTATAATGTATAATCAATGTAGATACGAAAACTGCCTATCCAACTCTAAGGAGTTTAGCCATGAAGACGCGATTGCGCAAATGGGGAAACAGCCTGGCGTGCCGAATTCCGAAAGCATTTGCAGTTGAGGCCGGCCTGAAAGACGATTCTGCAGTCTCTGTGTCCGTGATCAAAGGCAAGCTCGTCATTGAGCCGCTCGTCGAGCCTGAGGTGACGCTGAAGCAGTTGCTGGCGCGCATCACGCCGGAGAATCTGCACGGCGCGACGGACACGGGCGATGCCATCGGACGCGAGATATGGTAACGGCCAGCACACCCTACGCGCCAAAACGCGGCGATATCGTGTGGCTCACGTTCACGCCGCAAGCCGGACACGAGCAGGCTGGACGTCGCCCCGCCGTCGTGCTTTCGCCCGAACCCTACAATCGCAAAGTGGGGCTTGCGATCCTATGCCCGATCACCAGCCAGCGGAAAGGCTATCCGTTTGAGGTGGAGATTCCCGCCGGCCTGCCCGTGAGCGGAGTCATTCTGTCCGATCAGGTCAAGTGCCTCGACTGGCGCGCCCGGGATGCGGAGTTTGCGTGCGCGCTGCCGGCCCGGTTCGTTGCGGAGGCACTGGAGAAACTCGGCACGCTATTGGCGTAGGAACACTGCGCGGACTTCAGATATCGTCACCACTCGATCGGCTTGCACGGAATACTCGTGCCCAGCGCATCGCCGGCGGCCATAGCGAGGAGGAAGCCGAGGTAGCGGGGGAGGAGGGTAGCCATAGATCGAATGTGTTCCAATTGTTCAGAGAGATTACGGTTTGATAGCGTACTTCATCCTATGCTATCATATGACCTTAAGGGCACCCAAAGTAGTCGATTGATTTCCGGTGTTGATACTGCGCCGGATATTCCCAATGTTGCTCATAAGGCTTCGCCACCGCGCCGGTGCTGATCCTGATCTAGCGGCGTGTTTGAATCGACGCTTGGGTGCCCCTTTCTCCGCAACATGAGTATCCTTCTTGAGTCCGCTGACACAACGCTACGCGAGAGATTTCACAATCTTCGCGACTTCGCTGACTTGGCGGATTTGCTAGAGATTAAGAAGAGTCTTCTCTATTACTACGCATTCAAAGCTCGAGGCGTTGACCATTACAAGGTTTTTCAGGTGCCCAAGAAATCGGGGGGCACAAGGCAGATCTGTTCTCCCTCGTCGCCGCTCAAGCTAATCCAGCGGAAGCTCAATCAGATATTTCAGTCGGTCTACGTCCCTAAAGCTTCTGTGCACGGCTTTGTCAAAGATAGAAGCATTGTCACAAATGCTCGTCGCCATATTGATGGAACGCCAAGAAAGCGTTACGTTCTAAATATAGATATTGCCGACTTCTTCCCATCAATCACAGAAGGTCGTATCAAGGGACTGTTGATGGCGACGCCTTATAACCTCCCGCGGGACCTCGCGCACGTTATCGCTGGTCTGGTGTGCCTGGACGGCCGCCTCCCGCAAGGCGCGCCGACTTCACCAGTATTGTCAAATATGATTTGTGCGAGAATGGATACGCAACTGCGACGCCTTGCTCAGAAGTATCGTTGTGTGTATACACGCTATGCAGACGACATTACCTTCTCGACCTCTTTGCCGAGATTCCCTGCAGGGCTTGCGACTGGTAATGATACCAATAGGCAAATTGTCGTCGGCGATGAATTGGCATCAGTCATATCTGGCAATGGATTCGCAGTTAATCAAAAGAAGGTCAGACTGAGGTCGAAAGATAACCGACAAGAAGTCACAGGTCTCACAATAAACAGGTTTCCGAACGTAACAAGATCATACGTCCGCCAGATTCGAGCTATGCTTCACTCGTGGGAGCGGTATGGCTACGAAAATGCAAATCATGAGTATGCTCAGAAATACTTTGCAGGCGACGAAGACAAAGCGCCATCTTTGCGTCAAGTACTGTACGGGAAGATGGAATTTCTTCGAATGGTCCGTGGGAGCGACAATTCAATATTTCTGTCGTTTAGAGAGAAACTTCGCAGAATTGATCCTGAGTACAAGCCCTTAGAACTTACTCCGATTAACGCGTCTATACCCATCTATGTTGTAACTGAAGGCAAGACAGATTGGAAACATCTAAAGGCTGCACTTCACAGGCTAAAGGAACAGGGTTTGTTTATAGGTCTTGAAATCGAGTTTTGGGAATACGAAGATGATGTGTCGATGAACGACGCTGAATTGCTAAAGCGCTGTAAGTACAAAGATGACATTGATTTGCCGAAACTCTATATTTATGTATTTGACCGAGACAAGCCGGACATTGTCAGACAAGTTACGGGCACCGATGGCGACTTCAAACAGTGGCGTCGCAGGCTCTATTCAATGGCGATTCCGGTGCCTGCGCACAGGGTCGGCAATCCAGATTTATGTATTGAACTACTCTATGATGACGACAGCGTTAAGCAAAAAGACTCACATGGCAGACGGCTGTTCTTAAGTAGTGAATTTGACAAGCATTCCTGTAGACACTTAACAGAGGATCTGAACTGCACAGACAACAACAAAGTGAAACAGCCGTTGGCGATCATTGACAATGCGGTATTTGATAGCAATAGAAAGAACGTAGCTCTTTCAAAGAGCGAGTATGCTACGAATGTACTTACCAAGGTGCCGGGTTTTACAACATTTGATGTTGCTGCATTCAAACTGGTCTTTGAGACATTGGAAAGAATCATCAAATACGACAACCAGCACTAATCCAATTCCTCCGGTTGGAAACTGACGGCACAACAAATCCAATCTGCCGCCTAATTCCTATTGTTATTCGGCTCCAGCACCACCTTAATCACATTGTTCCGCTTGTTGGCCGCGTAGGCCAGCGCCTTGCGGTACTGCATTAGCGGGAAGCGCGCGCTGATGAGTCCGTCGAAGTTGAGTTTGCCCTCGCGCAGCCATTTCACGACGAGCGCGAACGTCTCGATGCGCTCGCCCTCCCACGTTTCGGTGCCGTGACCGATCATGCCGACTAGATCGACCTCCTGGTACCAGACCGGCGTCAGATCGACGGTCATCGGCTTGAACTCGACGCCGACGAGCACGACCGCGCCGCCCGCGCGCGTCCAGCGCAGGCAGTCGGTGACGGTGCGCGCCGTGCCGATCGTGTCGTAGATCAGGTCGAAGCCGCCCGAAACGAACTCGACGCCAAGCGAACTGCGGTGGTACTCGCCGCCGGTCAGGCGCGCCACACCACGGTAGCCTTCGCGCGGCGCGATGATCTCGTCCGCTCCCAGCCGCTTCGCCAGTTCGACCTGATGCGGGTATTTGGCCATCACGATGAGCCGGCAATCGGGCTGAGCCGCCTTCACCGCCTGCATCGTCATCAGACCGATCGTGCCCACGCCGACCACCAGCACCTGATCGCCCTTGCGCGGCGGGCGGCGCAAGACAGCACGCACGCCGACCGCGCCCGGCTCGATCAGGCACGCCTGCTCGTCGCGGATGTCGGGCGGCACCTTGAAGAAGCACAATTCGTGCGTGACGATCTCCTCGCTCCAGCCGCCGCCAACCGACTCGTCGCGCCCGCGTTTCTCGGTGGCCTCGCATAGCGAGTAGTTGCCCTGCGCGCACTGGCGGCACGGCGGCACGCGGCCGAGCACGGCGCATGTGTCGCCGTTACGCAGCGCCACGCGGTCGCCGACCTTCAGCGTCTCGACCGCCGGCCCGCACTCGACCACTTCGCACACGACCTCATGGCCGAGATAGCTGCGTCCGTTGCCGGGCAACGCCGCAGGCGCGATGAATGGCGAGCCGTCGATGAACGCCAGATGCAAGTCGGTGCCGCAGATGCCGGCCAGCGTCGGCCGCACCCGCACGAAGCGCGGCGCAGGCAGCGGCGTCGGCGGCAGGTCGAGCATGCGCAGCGCGGAGGTCGGCGCGAAATACGCTCCGCGCCAGACCAAGCCGAGCGCCTTCGTGAAGGCGAGCCGAGGGATGTTCAGGTCGTAGGTGATGGTCTTCATAGATCAAACCCGATCAACGCATAGACGGGCGATGCGGGCGTCCAATTGCACGCCCGTACAACCGGCGATGAGACTGCTTCGTCGCAAACTGCGCTCCTCGCAGTGACGGCGCCTGTCGCCTATTCAATCGCCGAAGCGGTCCGGCCAGGTGCGCGGGGTCTGCGTGACCGCCGGACGCGGCTTTGGCGTGGCGGCGCTGCACACCGGCAGCGGCCGCCCGGCCAGATAGCCGCCGACGGTCACGTTCGACTGCATGTCCAGGTAGCGGAGGCCGGCCAGCTCGCTCGCTACCTGCACGCCGACATAACGGATGTGCCACGGCTCGGCGTTGAAGCCCGTCAGTGCCTCTTTGCCCGGCGGGTACGAAATGACCCATCCATACTGGTGCGCGTGCGCCAGCAGCCAGCGGCCGGCCGCCGTCTGCACCAGATCGGCAATCAGTTCGTCGGCGATCTCGGGCGTCGAGACGTCGAGCGCCGTGCCGAGTTGGTGCTCGCTGTGGCCGGGGAGCGCGGAGTAGCGGTTGGCGCGCGCAATGGCGGTCTGCTCGTCAATCGTCTCGCCGGCGGCGGCCGCCTGCTCGGTCTCCCACTGCGTCCAGCGATAGAACGTGTAGCGCTGTTCATCGAACGAGCGGTAACCGGACACGGCAATGATCTGCACGCCGTCAGCGCGCGCGACTTTGATCATCTGCGTGTACGCCAGCGCCGCGCCGTAGTCGAGTTGCAGGTTGCGATTGCCGAGCACGGGCACGTCGAAGGCGGCGAGCGGCACCAGCGTACGCGGCACGCTGCGCGCATCGAGCGCGTGCGTGCGGTCGACCGGCAGCAGGCGGTCGTGGTCCGTGCAGGCCGGCGAGACGGGCAGCAGGCCGGCGGTCGCCACGGACAGCGCGAGCAGCAGCAGCGACACGAGGCGCACCAGCATGGCTAGGCCGTTGCGGGGTTCGCGCGCATGGCGAGCAGCACCGGGCGCGCCTGCCACGCCAGCAGCGCGACCTCGCTGGTGATCGCCAGCAACACCGCGCCGGCGGCGATCTGCACGCCGGTGCCGAGTTGCAGCGTTACGCCGGCCGCCAGCGTCACGCCCAGCACGAGCACATAGCAGGCCATCGCGAGGCGCGCCGCGGCCGTTTGATGCTGTTTGATCAGAAACCCGCGCAGCATAACCTCGCATGACATCAGGAACGGGTACGGCACCATCAGCGCGATCGCTTGATTCGTGTAGCCGCGCAGATGATCCGACAGGCCGATCATCCGGCCGAAGTAGAAATCGGCCAGCGGCGTGAAGGCGAGCAACGCCAGCACGGCGGATGCGCCGAGCCCAAGCACCATGCCGAAGCGGCGAATCGAGCCAAGCGCGCCGTGCCGTTCGGCAAACGTGACGGTCGTCTCCTGCATCGGCTGGCAAAAGCTGGCCATCAGCGACGCGAGGCCCCAGAGCGTCGGCCACGCAGCCAGTGACTCGGTCGGGAATGGCGCGCGCGCCAGCCCGGTCGAGAGAATCGGCTGCGCCAGGATGCTGAGCAACGAGACGACGACGAGGGGCAGATAGAACTGAAGCAATTGGCTGTAACTCATGGCCGGCGCGGGCGCGGTCGGCACGTCGACCAGCAGCCGCCCGGCCCAGAACGTGATGACCGCGGCTTCGATGAGCACGGCGGTGCCGACCGCAGCAGCGCCCCCGATCTGGCCCGGCCAGCCGAGCACGCCGATTGTCAGCAGCGTCAAGCCCACCGTGAAGCACAAACGCACGACCGTGCCGGCGCCGATCAGATGTGTGCGGCGCAGGCGGATGATCAGTCCCTGGCGAGAGCGCCGCCAGCCGATCGGCGCCGGCCACAGGATCAGGATGCGCAAGGCGGGCAGGCAGGCATCGGCCACGGCATCCGGCACGCCCATCCACTGGCGCAGCACGACATCATAGAGCGGCGTGAAGCTGAGCAAGAAGTGTACGGCGGTGACGAAAAAAATGAGATGAAATGCGAAGCGGCTGAGCAGGTCGAACGTAGCGCGGTCTTTGGCCAGTGCGGCGGTTGCGCTGTTGAGCAGAATCACCGGCGCTTCGGTCAAAATGGCGAGCGTCGCCGCCAGGCCGAACCCAGCCAGAGCCACATCGGCATTGGCGGTGCGCGCGATGCCGGCATTGACGAACGGCATTTCGGCGGACATGAGCAGGCTGCTGGCCGCCAGCGGCCACCAGAGATCGAAGATGCGGCGGGCCGGTATGTCGGTGGATGCGTGAACGTTCATGGCGGCCATTGTACAGGCGGCGGCGCGTGCTGGCAAGCGCGCAACATGATCCACGAAGAAACACGCAGAGACACAGAGCAATGCAGTTTGCAGACGTTCAGCACGAAGCCACGACGGCGCCGTGGCGTAGAATATCGAGCGCGGCATCCCCATTCGGCATCGACGTAGTTTTGGACCTGACAATTCGTGTTTCTTCGTTTCGCTTCGTGGACCGTATTTCCATGCCGAAACTCAGGGCGAGCTTTTTCAGATTGACCAGTCAAGGCGGCTTTGCTATAATGTGCCATGTTTCACAATCCCCTATGACTATTCTGCTCTAGATTCCATACTTAGACGGTGAGCAGGAGGAGATTTCATGTCGCAACCCATACGGTTCGTGGGGAATGACGACGAAGCGTCGCTGGAAGAAGTATCGCAGAATGTGCTGGTGGCTCCGTTTGACAGGGTGCTGGATTCGCTGGACGGCATCTACAACTGGGGACGCAAGAACTCGATCTGGCCCGTGCAGTTCGGTCTGGCGTGCTGCGCCATTGAAATGATCTGCATGGCGGCCTCGCGCTTTGACATTGACCGCTTCGGCGCGGGCCTGTTCCGGGCCACCCCGCGCCAGGCCGACCTGATGATCGTCTCCGGCACCGTGACCAAGAAGATGGTGCCGAACATCGTGCGCCTGTACAACCAGATGCCCGAGCCGCGCTATGTGCTCTCGATGGGCGCGTGCGCCACCGGTGGCGGCCCCTTCAAGGAAGGCTACAACGTCGTCAGCGGCATCGACCGCTTCATCCCGGTGGATGTATACGTGGCCGGCTGCCCGCCGACCCCGCAGGCCCTGCTGAACGGCCTGGTCGAACTACAGAAGCTGATCGACTCGCAGAAGATTCGCGAGAACCGCTGGTACCAGAAGGACTACCGGGGTGAGATTCCAGTGCCGGTGCTCGGCCCGGACCTGCTCGACCAGCGCCGTTTCGACGAACTCAAGAAGATCTCGGCCGCGCAACTGGCCGCGCTCAAGGCCGCCGCGGCCGCGCCGGCTGGCGCTGCCGCAACTCCGTCCGCCGCAGCCGCCGCACCCGCCGCCGGGGCGCCTCCCGCCAAAGCTCCGAAGCGGACGCCCGAAGAACTGGCCGCGCTCAAGGCGGCAAACGCCGCGCGGCGCCAGGCTACGATGGTGGATGTGCGCAAGCCCGAGGACACGGAGAGCAAATCATGACCATGCAGAAAGTCACCAACGTATCCCCCGCGCCCATGACGGTAGCCACGCCGTTGAAGGACGTGAACGCGGTGGCCGCGAAGGTCAACGAGCAGTTCCCGGGCGCAGCCAGCGTGGACGGCGGCTCGCTGATTGTCGAGCGCGCGCAGTCGGTGCCGGTGGCTAGGCTCCTGCGCGACGACCCATCGCTCGGCGTGGATTACCTCGAGGATATCACCAGCGTAGACTGGCCGGACCGCTTCGACGTCGTGTACAACATGTACAATACGACGCGACAGGAAGGCCCGCTGCGCATGAAGGTCAAGGCCGACAAGGCCGACCCGGTTGTGCCGTCGCTGGTGCCGGTCCATCCGGGCGCGAACCTGATGGAGCGCGAAGTCTACGACCTGATGGGCGTGAAGTTCGACGGCCATCCGAACCTGAAGCGTGTTTTGCTGTGGGAAGGCTTCAACGGCCACCCGCTGCGCAAGGACTGGAAGGAAGCGTACTTCGAGGAAGAGAAGAAGCCGTACGACCAGCGCTGGCCGGACGGCAAGTTGGTGCGCGCCGAAGACCGCGTGCCGTACAAGGATAACATTGTGCTGCCGCCGGGCTTCGACCCGAGCAAGTACACCGCCCCCGGCGAGGACAACGTCACGCTGGTGGACGCGGACGCGCTCAAGAAGGGCGAGATCAGGTCGGACACGCTCGTCATCAACATGGGCCCGCAGCATCCGAGTACGCACGGCGTCTTCCGCATGCGCCTCCGCCTCGAAGGCGAGCGCATCGTCGACCTGCAGCCGGTCTGTGGCTACCTGCACCGCAACCACGAGAAGATCGGCGAGCGCAACGCGTGGTTGATGAACATGCCGTACACCGACCGGCTTGACTATGTGTCGTCGATGGCCAATAATTTCGCCTACGCCATCGCGGTCGAGAAGCTGCTGCCGACCGTGAAAGTGCCGGAGCGCGCGGAGTATCTGCGCGTCATCATGGCCGAGTTCACGCGCATCGCCAACCATTTCTTCGCGCTCGGCCAGTTGCTGTCGGACATGGGCGCGTTCTTCACGCCGATGCTGTACGGCATCGAGGAACGCGAATGGATTCTCGACCTGTTCGAGATGTCGTCCGGGGCGCGCATGATGTGCAACTACCTGCGCTTCGGCGGGGTCGCCAAAGACCCGCCCGACGAGTTCTGGCCGCTGGCCAACAAGCTGGTGAATGACCGCCTCGAGCGCGCGATTGACCGCTTCGACGAGCTGATCGCGCAAAACGAAATCGTGCTGTCGCGCGCCCAGAACGTCGGCGTCCTGTCGCGCGCCGACGCGCTCGCGTTTGGCACGGTCGGCCCGGTGCTGCGCGCCAGCGGCGTGCCGTACGACGTGCGCCGCGCCGAGCCGTACAGCATCTACGATCGCTTCGATTTCAGCATCCCGGTCGGCACCGTCGGCGACGTGTACGACCGCTACCTCGTGCGCATCGCCGAGATGCGCGAGTCGCTCAAGATCCTGCGCCAGGCGATCAAAGACATTCCAGGCGGCCAGCAGTACAATGCCGACCCGGCCATGATCTACGGCGGCCCCAAGGGCTGGCAGTTGAAGGTGCCAAAGGGCGAAGTGTACGGCCGCGCCGAAAACCCCAAAGGCTCGCTGGGCTTCTATCTGGTCAGCGACGGCGGCACCAATCCGTACCGGTATCACATCCATGCGCCATCGTACGTCAATATCGGCGCCCTGAACGTGATGTGCAAGGGCCAGACCGTGGCCGACGTCGTCATCATCACCGGTTCGCTGGATATCGTGCTCGGCGAATTGGACCGCTAAGGGAGGGACAGCGTGTTTGGCAAAGGCATTCTCACCGGCTTGGGCATTACGTTCAGGCATATCGTCGACAGTTTTGCGGCGGACCGGCGCCGCGGGTTCGGCAAGAATCGGTATCTGCCCGAAGGCAAAGAGCACACGGGGCCGGTGCCGGGCTGGATTACCGTGCAGTACCCGGAAGAGAAGTTGCAACTGCCGGAGAACTTCCGCTTCTACCCGGTGCTGATCAAGGACGACGAGACCGGCGCCGACTGGTGCACCGCCTGCGGCATCTGCGCGCGCGTCTGCCCGCCGCAGTGCATCTGGATCGTGCGCGCCAAGAAAGATGACGGCAAGCCGGAGCCGCGCCCCGAGCAGTTCTTCATCGACACGACGATCTGCATGCAGTGCGGCTACTGCGCCGAGTACTGCCCGTTCGACGCGATCAAGATGGATCATCGCTACGAGTATTCGACGCTGGAGCGGACGGTGTCGGGCATCCACGACAAGGAACGCCTGACGGTCTTCCAGAGCTACTATGCGCAGACGCACCCGCGCGCGGCGGCGGCCGAGAAGGCTGTGCGCGACGAGAAGGAAGCGAAGAAGGCGAAGGGCGGCCGCGCGTCGAAGGAAGAGAAGCCGGCGGCAGCGCCCGCCGCGCACTAGCCCATGGACGCCGGACCCCGCGAGTTTTTGCGCCGCCTGCTCGAGATACCCGGGCCGTCGGGCTACGAGCAGCGCGTGCAGGCCGCCTGGCGCGAGTATGTCGGCGCGTTCTGCCCCGACGTCCGCACCGACGTGCACAACAACGTGGTCGCCACGCTGAAGGGCAGTGAGAACTTCAGTGTCATGGTCGTCGGCCACGCCGACGAGATCGGCATGGCCATCGTCAACGTGGACGAGAACGGCTACCTGTACTTCAACCGCATCGGCGGCGTCGATCCCACGATCCTACCGTCGCAGCGCGTGCAGGTGCTGGCCAAGAGCGGCCCGGTGCCGGGCGTGATCGGCAAGAAGCCGGCGCACCTGCTGGACGCCGACGACAACCGCCCGCCGAAGATCCACGAGCTGTGGATCGACATCGGAGCCAAGGACAAGGCCGACGCGCTCACTCGCGTCCGCATCGGCGATCCGATCGTCTTCGGCGAGGGCTATGCCGAATTGCAGAACGGCTACGCCGTGGCGCGCAACTTCGACAATCGGGTCGGCATCTGGGTGGCCGCCGAGACGCTGCGCGCGCTGAGCCAGAGCGGCGGCGGCAAGGCGACCGTGTACGCCGTATCGTCGGCGCAGGAAGAGACCGGCGTCTGGGGCGCCGGGCCGATCGCCTTCGCGCTGAAACCGAACCTCGGCATCGCCGTTGACGTGACCCACGCGACCGACTACCCGGCGCTGTCCAAGAACCGCCATGGCGATGTGCAGTTGGGCAAAGGCCCGGTTGTTTCGCGCGGCGTCAAGACCAACCAGTTGGTCTTTGACGGGCTGGAAGCGGCGGGAACTGCACACAATATTCCGTACCAGGTCGAAGTCGAGTTTGGCCGCACCGGCACCGACGCCGACGTGATGGCCGACCGCGGACCGGGCATCGCCGTTGCCGTCGTTAGCATCCCGAACCGGTACATGCACACGTCCACCGAGATGATTCATCTGGATGACCTGGACAACTGCGTCCGGCTGCTGGTCGCGTACATCCGCACGCTGGATGGCGCGACCGATCTGACGCCGCGTTAAGCGGCTCGTATGCAAGAGGGCATCAAGCGTATGGCGAACCAGAATCTGATGCAGGTGCAGACCAAAGAAGAAGCGCACGGCAAAGACGGCGATTCGGGCATGGTGCTTACGACCGTCGAGCAGGCGGTTGCCTGGGGGCGCGCCAATGCCGTGTGGCCGCTGCTGTTCGGTCTGGCGTGCTGCGCCATCGAAATGATGGCGACGTTCGCGTCGCGCTTCGACTTGGCGCGCTTCGGCGCCGAGGTGTACCGCGCCTCGCCGCGCCAGGCGGATCTGATGATCGTGTCAGGCCGCGTCACGCGCAAGATGGCGCCGGTGGTACGCCGCCTGTACGACCAGATGCCGGACCCGAAGTGGGTCATCGCCATGGGCGACTGCGCATCGTGCGGCGGCATCTTCAACAACTACGCCGTCGTGCAGGGTGTCGACGAAATCGTGCCGGTCGATGTATACGTGGCCGGCTGCCCGCCGCGCCCGGAAGCGCTAATCGACGGCATCATGCTCCTGCAGAAGAAGATCGCCGAGCGCGGCGATGACCGCAAGACCGCCCTGCGTTCGCTGCAGCAGATTGCGGCGGAACTGCGGGGCGGCCCAGCCAAATCCTAGCCCGGCGCTGCCGGCTGCGCGGGGCGGACCGCTGACGCCCTGCCGCACCCGCCGCCGTATCAAGAGAGCGACCATGCTATCCGCATCCGCGCGCGCCGAAATTGCCGCGCATCTCTCCAAGTATCCCACCAAGCGTTCGGCCATCATCCCCGCCCTGCACATCGCGCAACGCGAGATCGGGTGGCTGCCCGACGAGGCGATGGTCGATGTGGCCGGCCTGCTCGACCTGCAGCCGACCGAAGTGCGCGCCGTGGCCGGCTTCTACTCGCTGTACTTCAAGGAAAAGGTCGGCCGGCACGTGATCCATTTCTGCAATGACCTGCCGTGCGCGCTGCGCGGTGCGGACGAGCTGATGCAGAAGGTCTGCCAGTCGCTGGGCATCGAGGCGCACGGCACGACCGCCGACGGCGAGTTCACGCTCGAGCCGGCAATGTGCCTGGCGGCGTGCGACAAGGCCCCGATGATGCAGGTTGATCTCGACTACTTCGAAAACCTGACCGAGGAGAAGGTGGACGAGATTCTGCGCGCCATCCGCAGCGGCGACATCGTCCTCGACAAAGCCTCGGTGGTCAGGAGCGCGCTCTAAATGGACTCTCACGTCATTCTGCGCCATCGCGATATTCCGAACATCAAGCAGATTGAGGTCTACCGCCAGCAGGGCGGTTACGAGGCGTTCCACAAAGCGGTGACCGAGATGAAGCCCGACCAGGTCATCGACGTCGTCAAGGCGTCGGGCCTGCGCGGACGCGGCGGCGCGGGTTTCCCGGCCGGCCTCAAGTGGTCGTTCATCCCCAAGGACATCTTCCCGAAATACGTCGTCGTCAACGGCGACGAGTCGGAACCGGGCACGTTCAAAGACCGCGAGATCATCGAGCAGAACCCGCACCAGTTCATCGAGGGTGTGCTGCTGACCTGCTACGCCGTGCAGGCCGCCACCGGATACATCTACATGCGCGGCGAGTTCAAGCAGCCGGCGCAGGTTCTGCAGAAAGCGGTGGACGAGGCGCGGCGCGCCGGCCTGATCGGTAAGAACGTCTTCGGCTCGGAATACTCGGTGGAGATTCACCTGCACCTCGGCGCGGGCGCGTACATCTGCGGCGAGGAAACGGCGCTGCTGAACTCGCTGGAAGGTTTCCTGGGCCAGCCGCGCAACCGCCCGCCGTTCCCGGCGGTGCAGGGCCTGTATGCCAAGCCGACCGTCATCAACAACGTGGAGACGCTCGCCAACGTCCCGCCGATCATCAAGAACGGCGCGGAGTGGTACCGCAAGTTCGGCACGGAGAAGTCGCCCGGCACCAAGGTCTTCTGCCTGAGCGGGCGCGTGAAGCGGCCGGGCAACTACGAGCTGCCGCTCGGCGTGCCGTTCAAGCATCTGATCTACGAGCTGGGCGGCGGTATCATCGACGACCGGCCGCTGAAGGCGATCCTGCCGGCCGGCGCCTCCGCGCCGCTGCTGCCGGCCAGCGTGATCGACACGCCGATGGACTACGAAGCGGTGCAGGCGGCCGGCTCGATGCTCGGCTCGGCGTCGCTGATCATCCTCGACGACACGGTCGACACGCTGTGGGCGGTCGAAAAGATGGTGAAGTTCTTCCGCCACGAGTCGTGCGGCAAGTGCACGCCGTGCCGCGAGGGCACCTACTGGCTGGCGCGCGAGATGGCGCGCATCCGGCGCGGCGAGGGCAAGCCGCAGGACATCGATCTGCTGCTCGACATCACGAAAAACATGTCCGGCAAGTGCTTCTGTTTGCTCGGCGACTTTTCGACCAGCTCGGTCACCTCGTCGATCAAGCTGTTCCGCGACGACTATGTGAAGGCGACCGGAGGCGGCAGGGGGTAGGTATGCAAAAACAGCGGGATGACGTCACACAGGTATTGCAGTCAATCGCCAGGCTGGAGAATGAATTGCGCCAGTTGCGGCAAGAGGTCATATCGCTTGTGCGCACGCAGCCTGAACTCGTCAAGGGTACGCGCAAGCATGGGTCGAAAGCGGCATCGCTATACGGGATCTTGCCGCCGGCCAACGTCCCGCTTGAGGAGTTTCGGAAATTGCGCCGGAGCGGCACGCCGCGCTCGCTGAGAGGCTAGTGTGCTGTACGTTGCGGACACACATGCTTTGTATTGGTACCTGACGGCAGACAAGCAGTTAAGCCGTCGCGTCAAGTCGCTCTTCGATGCACTGGGACTATCGGGCGACACCAATCATATGTTCATACCGACACTCGTACTTGCAGAAATAGTTGCGCTGGAGGAAAAGCGGCGCCGCAATACCGGATTTGAGGCGGCGGTTGAATTGCTTGAGCAGCACGCGGGTTTCAGCATCGTACCCCTCACTGTCGAGATCGTTGATTCGTCTCGCCGCGTGACGGGCGCCCCGGAGTTGTTTGACCGTCTGATCGCGGCAACGGCGCTGTCCCTTGAGGCCACGCTCGTTACGCGCGATGCGGTTCTGACCGATCTGCATATCGTGCCCACCTTCTGGTGATCATTTAGTCGGCGACGACGCGTGCGCCGAATAGAGTAAATAGCCATGCCCAATCTTACGATAGACGACCGACCCATTTCCGTGCCGAACGGCACCCTGATCGTGCAGGCCGCGCGCATGTTGGGCGTCGAAGTGCCGGTGTTCTGCTACCACTCGCGCCTGTCGCCGGTCGGCATGTGCCGCATGTGCCTGGTCGAGGTTGGCACGCCGCGCATGGGCCCCGACCGCAAACCGGTGCTCAAGCCGGACGGCACACCGGAGATCGCCTGGATGCCGAAGCCGCAGACGGCCTGCACCACGACCGTCTCTGAGGGCATGGTCGTCAAGGCGTACTCGCCCGCGGCCGTCGAGGCGCGCAAGGGGATCGTCGAGTTCCTACTGACCAGCCACCCGCTCGACTGCCCGATCTGTGACAAGGGCGGCGAGTGCACGTTGCAGGAAGAGACGCTCTCGCACGGCCCCGGCCAGTCGCGCTTCCTCTACAACGACAAGTTCCACAATGAGAAGAACGTCCAGCTGGGACCGCTCATTATTCTGGACCGCGAGCGTTGCATCCAGTGCTCGCGCTGCATCCGCTTCCAGGATGAGGTCGCCGATGACCGCGTGCTCGGTTTCTTCAATCGCGGCCGCGGTATGGAGATCGGCACGCTGTCCAACCCGCCGTTCGACTCGAAATTCAGCGGCAACACGACCGACATCTGCCCGGTCGGCGCGCTAACGAGCGAAGACTTCCGCTTCGGCGCGCGCCCGTGGGAGATGAAGTACACGCCGTCGGTCTGCACGCACTGCGCCGTCGGCTGCAACCTGACCGTGTCGTCGCGCAGCCAGACGGAGATTAAGCGCATCCTGCCGCGCGCGAACGGTGCGGTCAACGATATCTGGATCTGCGACAAGGGCCGCTTCGGCCATCACTTCGCGACCAGCCCGAGCCGCCTCAAGACGCCGCTCGTGCGCAAGAACGGTGAACTGGTCCCAGCGACGTGGACGGAGGCGCTGGCCGCCGCCGCTCACGGGATCGGTTCGGCGCGTGTGTCCGGTGGCGTGGCGGGCATCGTTGGCGACCGGCTGGCGAACGAGGACCTGTTCCTGGCGGCCAAGCTGTTCAAGGACGTGCTGCGCAGCGACAACCTGCGCGGGGCAGCGCCAGCCGACACGCTCAACGGCGAAATCGGCCTGGCGACCGGCAGCGACCTGTCCAAGCTCGGCAAGGGCAATGCGATCTTTGTGATTGGCGCGGACGTCGAGGAAGAAGCGCCGATTGCGTTCGTGCGCATCAAGCAGGGCAAGGAGTCCGGCGCGGCGCTGATCGTCGCGAACGGCCGCCCGACCAAGCTGGATCGCTACGCGACGACGCTGCGCTACCGCTACGGCGCGGACGGCCAACTGCTGGCCGCGCTGCTCAACGTCATCGTCGGCGAGAATCTGGCCAATGCCGAGTTCGTGGCGGCTCGCACAGCGGGCTTTGAGGCACTGAAGGCGGCCACCAAGAACGTTGCGCCGGACGGCGCCAACGCCGAGGCGATTCGCAATGCGGCGCGTGCGATTGCGCAGGCGAAGGACGCCGTGTTCGTGTACGGTCGCGAGTTATCGGCGGCGGGGCGTACGTTACTGCGCGCGCTGGCGCTGGTGACCGGGCACGCCGGCCGCGCCAACAACGGCGTGCTGCCGATTCTGGCGCACAACAACAGCCAGGGCGCCAGCGCGATTCTGCCGGCTGGCAAGCCGGCGGCCGCCAAAGCGCTGTACGTTATCGGCGCGGAAGCAAAACGCGACGACGCGCAATTCATGGTCGTGCAGGATCTGTTCCTGACCGATACGGCAAAGCAAGCCGATGTGGTGCTGCCGGCCCAGTCGTTCGCCGAGCGCGACGGCACATACACGTCGTACGAGCGCCGCGTCCAGCAGTTTGCCCCGGCGATTCTGCCGGTGGGCGAGAGCAAGCCTGACTGGCAGATCATCGCGGAACTCGCCAATGCGCTCGATGCCAACTGGCACTATGCCGGCGCTGGGGCTGTCTTTGCCGAGTTGTCCGCGCAGGCGTCCGCCTTTGTCGGGATGTCGCATGACAAGCTGGCCGGCAAGATCACGCGCTCGCGCGACCACTTCATCTATGAGGGCACGTCATACCAGACGGCCGGCGGCCAGGGTATGGTGTACCCCAGCGCCGCCGAGCGTGCCGACACGTCGTTCGATCTCGCGATCACAGCGCCGGGCCCGGTGTCCGACGGGCTCGTGCTCGTCGCGCCGCACGTGCTCTATGACGCCGGCACATTGATCGCCGAATCGACGCTGCTGCATGCCGTTACGCCGGACGCGTATGCCGACCTGAACCGGACGGATGCCGATTGGCTTGGAATTCATGATGGTGAGCGCGTGCGCTTGACTGTTGCCGGCAAAAGCGTAGAACTCATCGCGCGGGTGGATGGCCGCGCGCCACAAGGTGCGGTCGTTGCGCCGGCAAACCTGAAGGGGGCCGACACAGCGGCCCTGTTGAACGGCGCGATTGCCGTTCCGGTGAGCGTGGCGAAGGCCTAGCATACATTTGTTTTCCGCAGAGGACCCGGAGAACGCTGGACATGCTCTGGGTGTTCTCTGCGCTCTCTGCGTGCTCTGCGGTTCAACTTTGGTTCATGAATTGCGAGTGATGGCGTTCGTGGGTATAATCAACATTCAGTTGCGACACGCTATTTTGAGGGGATAACGTATGCCGACCGAATTTACCGATGCCCAACTGCAGCGCATGATCGAAGTGCGCAAGCGCCGCCCGCCGAAGAACCTGGCGGTCATCGATCAGACCGGCTGTACCGGGTGCGAAGTCTGCGTCATTTTCTGCCCGGCGGACTGTATCTACTGGGCGCCGAACGCGACGGGTGTCAATTCGGTGGTCGAGGTCGACTACGACCTGTGCATCGGCTGCACCCTGTGCGCGCAGAACTGCCCGTGGGACACGATTTTCATGCTGCCGTATGATGATGCGCTGGCGCAGGCGCCGGCTATGACCTTGGCCAAGGCCACAGGCGCGGACAAGACGGCGATGCCAGCCGGGCGCACTGCCTTGATGGGCGGCGACAGTGGCGACGGGGAGAAGGCGAAGAAGCCCGCGCCGAAGGCCGCCAAGGTAACTGCGTAGTGTCGCGCGAGTCGCGCCGCGGCCTGGTCATGGTTTACACAGGCAACGGCAAGGGCAAGACCAGTGCGGCGCTGGGCACGGTGGTACGCGCGGTTGGGTACAACTGGCAGGTCTGCATCATCCAGTTCATCAAGGGCTCCTGGCATTACGGCGAGATGGACGGCATCAAGCGCCTGGCGCCCAATGTCGAGTTTATTCAGGCCGGACAGGGCTTTTACAAGATCGTCGACGACAAGTTGCCGCCTGAAGTGCACCGACAGGCGGCGCACGAGGGGTTGCAACTGGCTCGCGAGAAGATCCAGTCCGGCAAGTACGATCTGGTTATCCTCGACGAGATCAACAATGCGATACAAACCGAGTTGCTGACCGTTGACGAGGTGCTGGGGCTGCTGGATATCCGGCCGCCCTGGCTGCACCTGCTGCTGACCGGGCGCGGCGCGCCGGATGCGCTGATTGAGCGTGCCGACCTCGTCACCGAGATGCGCGAGATCAAGCATCCGTTCCAGCAAGGGCTGTTTGCGCAGAAAGGCATCGATTTCTAGAGCGTTGTTAGGAATGATCTGATACGGCGCTTGTGAGCGTCATTGCGAGCCCCCGCAGGGGGCGAAGCAATCTCGGTTTCTGGCATGCTGAGATTGCTTCGTCGGCTTCGCCTCCTCGCAATGACCTTTGCGTATCGGTTATTTCTGACAACCGCTCTAGTTTCCGGGCAAGCGGACTGCGAGCCGCGGAGGGCGCTGTCGACAGCCGCCATCCGCCGCTCGCATTTTTTGTGCTAGGAGAGGGATATGAGCAACGCGAACAAGACGTATGACGTGGTGATTATCGGCGGCGGGCCTGGCGGCTATGTGGCGGCTATCCGCGCCGGGCAGTTGGGCCTGCACGTGGCGCTCGTCGAGAAGGAATCGACGCTGGGCGGCGTCTGCCTCAACTGGGGCTGCATCCCGACGAAGGCGCTGCTGAAGAACGCCGAGGTGCTGGCGTACATGCAAGACGCGGCTCGTTGGGGCATCGCGTTCGACAACCTGCGGGTGGACTGGGGCGCGGCGATTTCGCGCAGCCGGCAGGTGGTCAAGCGTCTGACGACCGGCGTCGCGTCGCTCATGAAGAAGAACAAAGTCGACGTGTACAGCGACGAGGCCGAGCTCGACACGGCGACATCGATCCTGCTCAAGAA
Source organism: Chloroflexota bacterium (assembly GCA_016235055.1). Lineage (NCBI taxonomy): Bacteria > Bacillati > Chloroflexota > Chloroflexota bacterium. The sequence goes on from JACRMK010000078.1 coordinate 116,007, forward strand.
AAGCGGGCAGAAGCTATCCACGAAGAACATCATCATCGCCACCGGCTCCAGCGCCAACACGTTCGGCTTCGCGGTGGACGGCAAGCGCGTCATCACCAGTAATGAGGCGGTGGTGATCAAGGACGTGCCGAAGCGAATCCTGATCATGGGCGCGGGCGCGGTCGGCACGGAGTTCGCGTCGATCTTCCGCACCTACGGCAGCGACGTTACGCTGATCGAGATGCTCGGCCATATCCTGCCGCCGGAGGATGACGAGATCGCCGACCTGCTGGCCAAGGAGTTCACGCGCCAGGGCGTCAAGTTGTTGATGTCGACGAAGGTCGAGAGCATCACGCCGAGCGACACCGGCGTAACCGTGCAGGTCACCGCGCCGGATGGGGCGAAGACGCTCGAAGGTGACGTAATCCTGCTGGCCGCCGGGCGCTCGCCGAACAGCAAGGGGCTGGGCCTGGAGAAGGTCGGCGTCAAGGTCGAGCGCGGCTTCATTGTCAGCGATGGACAGCAGCGCACCAACGTGCCGGGTATCTACGCGATCGGCGACGTGACCAAGCCGCCGCTGCTGGCGCACAAAGCGATGCGCGAGGGCGAGATCGCGGCCGAAGTCATCGCCGGCCGCAGCCCGAAGCCGCTCGACATCAACCTGATCCCGCACCCGACGTACTGCACACCGCAGGTCGCCAGCATCGGACTGACCGAGCAGCAGGCGAAGGCGCAGGGGTTCAAGATCAAGATCGGCCGCTTCCCGTATCGCGCCATCGGCAAGGCGCTGGCAATCAACGAATACGAGGGCCAGGTGAAGCTGGTCATTGAGGAACAGTACGGCGAGATCCTCGGCGCCCACATTATTGGCCCGGATGCCACCGAAGGCATTCATGAGATCGGGCTGGCGAAGAGCGCGGAGCTGACGACCGCTGAGGTCAGCCAGGCGATTCACGCACACCCAACGCTGGCCGAGGCGATGGGCGAGGCGGCGCTGGCTGTCGACGGCCACGCGATCCACATCTAGCGGCTAGCAACTAGTCGCTAGCAGCTAGTTGCTAGTCAATGCCTCTGGCCGGTGTACTTGCAGCGCTGGGTGCTGCCGTAATCTGGGGCGGGATGTACGTCGTCAGCAAAGTGGTGCTCGATGTCATCCCGCCCGTAACGCTCGTCGCCATTCGCTTTGCGGTTTCATCGCTTGTGCTGCTGACGGCGATGCGCCTCTCCGGAGCGCGGCCGCCGGCTAACCGACGCGATACGTGGTTTATCGTGCTGACCGGCCTGGTCGGGTTCGGCATTTCGATTGTTCTGCAATTTGCCGGCACGAAGCTGACGACCGCGGCCAATGGCGCGCTGGTCACCAGCGCGTCGCCGGCGTTTATTGTATTGTTCGCCTGGCTGCTGGCTGGCGAGCCACTGACGCGCCGGAAAGTGGCCGGGCTGGCGCTGGCGACGGTTGGCGTCGTGGTCGTTATCAACCCGACCGGCCTTTCGGCTTCGCTGGCGGGCAACCTGATCCTGCTCGGCGCGGCGCTGACGTGGGGACTATACTCCGTGATGGTGCGGCTGGCTGTGCGAAGCAGCCCGGCACTGACCGTCTCGGCCTATGCGGGGTTGGCCGGTGCGCTGTTCACGGCGTTTCTGTCGCCGTTTGAACTGGCCGGCTCGCCGATTGGCGATTTGACGCCCGGCATCCTGCTCGGCGTGTTGTACCTGGCGGTCGTCTCGACCGCGCTGGCGATGTACCTGTGGAACAAGGCGCTGGAACTGCTCGGCGCGGGCATGACGTCGATCTTCTTTTTCGCGCAGCCGGTCGCCGGTGCGGCGCTCGGCTGGCTGCTGCTCGGTGAGCGTCTGGACGCAAACTTCTTCGCCGGCGGCGCGCTGATCTTGTTGGCGGTCGCGCTGGCGACGCTGGGTGGCACGACCGCGCCGACGGATTGAACATTCGCTCGACCGGTCATCCATGTCCTGTGCATGGCGGCTTCGCCGCCGTCCGCCGCTTTGCGGCGGGCACAGGATGAAGCGCGAAGGCAAGACGTCGGTTTATCAGAACATTTCGCGCGCGAAGGACCTCAAATGCAGTCCTGCGCGGATCGGCCAGACGACATTTTCCTAGCATGATTCACGCTTCTTGTGGCGCTGAGATGTTTCGCGCGCGTGGCGTGTAGTAATTCGACAGTCTTGCCTTCGCGCTCAACATGACAGTTTGCACCCCGGCGTCCAATTCGCTAAACTAGAGCGGATGAAACCCTTCGGGCCTTCACGACCCGAAGGGTTTGACGCGAATCGTGTGAAAGGGGCGTTATGAGCAGTCTTGAAAGCCTTGCGGCGTTCGCGCGCCAGATGCGGCGCGACATCGTTACCATGACGACCGAGGCCGGATCAGGTCATCCGTCGTCATCGCTCTCCACCGTCGAAATCCTGACCGCGCTGTACGCGGGCGGCGTCATGCGGCACGATCCGCAGAAGCCGGAATGGCCGGACCGCGACCGTTTCATCATGAGCAAGGGGCACGCGGCGCCGGCTCTGTATGCCGCGCTGGCTGGCACCGGCTACTTCCCGCGCGATATGCTGATGACGCTGCGCAAGATCGACTCGCCGCTGGAGGGTCACCCGAACATGAAGCGGCTGTGCGGCGTCGAGGCGTCGACCGGCTCGCTGGGGCAGGGGTTGTCGTTCGGGCTCGGAATCGCGCTGGCAGCGCGGATCGATCAGCGCGACTACCGCGTGTATGTCGTGATCGGCGACGGTGAAAGCGATGAGGGGCAGATCTGGGAGGCCGCGATGGCGGCCGCCAAGTACAAGGTCGGCAACCTGATCTGCATCGTCGACCGCAACGGCTATCAGCAAAACGCGGCCACAGCGGTCATCATGCCCGCACTCGAGCCGCTTGTTGAGAAGTGGATGGCGTTCGACTGGCACGTACAGGCGATCGACGGGCACGACCAGTCGGCGGTGCTGGCGGCGTTCGACGCGGTCCAACGGGTGCAGAACCAGCCACAGGTCATCATCGCCCATACGATCAAGGGCAAGGGCGTCTCGTACCTGGAGAATGGCATCGCGCAGGCGCACTACCACGGTGTACCCCTGACGCGCGAGCAGGCGGCCGTCGCGCTGCAGGAGATCGGCTAGAGGTTACCACTATGAAAATGGGCAAAGCGACGCGCGACGCCTACGGCGACGCGCTGCTGGAACTGGGCAAGCAGAATCCGAACATCGTTATTGTGGACGGCGACGTGCAGAACTCGACGCGCGCCGAGGCGTTCGCCAAGGCGTTTCCCGACCGCGCGTTTCAGGTCGGCATCGCCGAGGCGAACCTGGTCGGTGTGGGCGCCGGGCTGGCGGCGGCGGGCAAGATTCCGTTCATCGCCTCGTTCGCGGTGTTCATGATGGCGAACGCGTTCGACCAGTTGCGCATGTCGGTGGCGTTTCCGGGCTTGAACGTCAAGGTCGTCGGCAGCCATGCTGGCATCAGCATCGGCGAGGACGGGCCATCGCAGATGGGCATCGAGGATATCGGCCTGGCGGCGCTGTTGCCCGGCTTTACTGTGATTACGCCCGCCGACGAGCACGCTGCGCGCGCGGCGACCCACGCCATCGCGGCGCATGTCGGACCGTGCTACCTGCGCACCGGCCGCCAGAAGGCGCCGGTCATCTACGAGGACGGCTGCAAGCAGTTCGAGATCGGCAAGTCGATCCAACTGCGCGACGGGCGCGATGTGACGATCATCGCCAACGGCCTGATGCTCGGTATGGCGCTTGAAGCGGCCGAGAAGCTGGCGGCGGAAGGCATCCAGGCGCGCGTGCTCGACATGCACACGATCAAGCCGCTCGATCACGAAGCGGTCGAGAAGGCGGCGCGCGAGACCGGCGGCATCGTTGTGGCCGAGGAGCACCTGTTGCGTGGCGGGCTCGGTTCGTACGTCGCCATGTCGGTGGCGGAGAACTACCCGACGCACATGCGTTTCATCGGCCTCGACGACGTCTACGCCGAATCGGGCGCACCGGAAGCGCTGCTGGAGAAGTATGGCCTGACATCCCACCATATCGCCGACTGCGCGCGCGAGCTTGCGCACCTGCCGCGCACCCGCTAAGCCTATGGCGATCTTTCTTGATTCAGCCAACCTCGATGACGTGCGCGCGGCCATGCCGCTCGGCTTCCTCGCCGGCATCACCACCAATCCATCGATCATCGCACGCGAGAAGCGGCCCGCCGCCGAGATCATCCCAGCGCTGCTTGAAGCGTGCCCTGGCATCGTCTTCCACCAATTGCGAAACGGTCCGGTAGAGTCAATGCTGGCGGAGGCGGAGCAGTACATCAAGCTCGGGCCGCGCCTGGGACTGAAGATCGCCTGCACGTTGAACGGTCTGACCGTGCTGCAGCGCATGTCCAAGCGCGCGACCTGCGCGATCACGGCGATCTTTTCAACCTCACAGGCGCTGATGGCGTGCGAGGCGGGCGCGCGCTACATCATCCCGTACGTCAACCGCTCCACGCGGCTGCTCGGTGATGGTGTCGCGCTGACCCGGCAGATGGTGGAGGTGTGCCGCATTGCGGGCAGTTCGACCGAGGTGATGGCCGCCAGCCTGAAGAGCACCGACGAGACGATGGCGGCGGTGCTGGCCGGCGCGCGCGCGGTGACGGTGCCGTGGGCGCTCATGCAGAGCATGGGTGAGCATGCGCTATCGCAGCAGGCGATCGCGGAGTTTGACGCGGCCGTCAACGGATAGACCGTCGGCGGCTCTTGCCGCCGACCGCGCTACGCAGCGGCCTCAAGCCGCTGCGCGTTAAGCGCGGCCCAGCATGAGGCTGGGCCGCAACGACACGCGCTGGCGTGAGGCCAGCGCGCAGCGACGGACAAACGGATGGCAGGCGCCATGACCGAATTGCAGCAGATACGCGCTATCCTTGAACGCGAGAGGCGGCGCATCGCCGACGAGATATGCCACTACCCGCCGCCGATCGCGCGCTGCGACGCGCAGTTCAACGGACTGCTCGAGGAGCGCGCCGCAGTGGCGCAAGCGCTGTACGATCTGGATGCCATCGCCCGCGGCGGGAGCGCCCCAAACGGACTGCGTGCGTTCGTGGATGCAGTCGGCGGGGATGTCAATAAGAAATTGTGGGAGGTGGTGTCAATTGTTAGTAGCCGAAGCCATGAGCCATAAACGTCTGCGGTTCAGCAACCGGGAGTGTTGAAGCAAACCCACGACGAATGTCCCCCGTCCGTACTCGTGTAATAGGGATTTGTTCGGTAAAACAAATGCTGAGTTGTGCTATAGCATCGGTACACATCGCAGCCGTAAAACCCGCTCGAATAGTATCCATCCAGCCCGACCCACGGGGTAGTTGCAAATACGGAGTTTTCTGCGACAGCCGCATCTTTCAAAGCCCAACCACCGTTCCAATTGCCCGGGTCGTTGCTAAAAGCATGCACTTCTGCGCGGACTGAGCCAATCGGGTTGACGGCAGAGGAAGACCCTCGCGCATAGTCCCCGAGCTGGACCTGCCGCTTTTGATAGGTCGTGCCCGCCAACTCCGTCCCGATTGGGTTCCAATACTGCGTTTCAGCCAGGGCAATCATTACCGACAGGCTCAGGAATAGCCCGATGGCTAATATCACACCTCGCCCCACGGACCATGAGAACCCGCTCATCGCTGCCTCCGCAAAGGTAAATTGTGACCGCCACGCGATAACCAGGATTATGGCGTGTTGCATCTGGACTGAATCCGCGTGCGCAGGCGCTGCATGAACGGCTTCAAGTCCGGCCTATCGAAATGGTCTTGCGTTTGCTGCCAGCATTTCCCCCGTTCATCGATTATCGAGTAGTGCGGTCGGCCTGGCGCGTAACCCTGCCCCCAGGGTAGGGGACTGTAGCTGGGATCGTTGGCCGGCGGTGGAAGGACTCTAAGTAGCTCGTTCATATTGACGTTGAGTCCGACGATAACCACACCACCGCGATACTGATCGGTCAGCCAAGCGGGTTCCGCCTCCGCCAGTGTCACATGGTCGACGATGATCGCCGCGATGGCGGGGCTGGCCGGCACTCTCGCTTCGGCCAGGCTGCTCACGACGCGAACCCCCTCGGCCTCAAAATCTGCACGCGAAAACGGCGACGCGCCCGGCGTCAGCGACGCAAGATAGATGATCTGTCCCGACGCCGATGAGACGTGGTCATCGGTGGAATTGCTTGCCGCTGCATGTTCCGGCATTTGCTTGATTGAGAACGAACCGACCGTCCCGGCGACCATGAGGATGGTGCAAAACACAAGAAGGTTGGTACGAGGCATTTTGGCTTTTTTAGGTCGCGCCGTCCCGCCTTTCAACTCGTTTTCAGTATTGACTATGCTCAAATCACAATCTCCACATGGGGCAAGTACCTCGTTCCGGTAAGCGGGCATCTGCCCTGCTCAAATCCTGCCTCGCGCCTGCGATTCATTCATCGGTTTGTGACGATAATGCACACGCAGCCTTTCGATGAGTGATGGGCGTGATTGTTTACACGCTTCGCTGATGGCAGCCTGCTCGATGGCCGCGCGGAAGAACAACGTACGGCCCCGCCGGCTCGCCGGCTACAACCGTCAGTTACGCAGCAGTGCCAGGAAGACTGCGCGACACAAGGGCAGCTGCGCCAACGCGAAACGCATCAACCGAAAATGCCGGTCGTCGGCCAGCGTGGAAAGAACGGCAAGTTAGAGGTGCGGCGCGTGCCGTTGCCGTGCGCGGTCTGGCTGCGGTGAAACGCTGAGGGATCGAGTGTCCCTGCGTGAGTTGGCCGGGCAAACGCCGCGATGTCCTCCCACGCAGAGGGACAGCAACGTCGTCACGGAGCTGCGGCGACGGATATCACGGCACAATATGCGTGGCCGTCACAGCCTGCCTTACCAACTAAAACGAACGGGCGCAATCTTTCGATACAATCGCAGCGGCATCAATAGCTGTTTCGCGGTGTTGATTCCGCTGCGTGCGTGACCGAGCAGGGCACCCAGAAACCGCCTGCGCCTGGCGATGGCCTATGCCGACCCCACGCTGGGTGCATCGCCGGAGAGCCGGCAGGTCAGAAACGCGCGTCGGCGTCACGTGTGGTCTCCGACGCTTGTGGCTGTACCCCTGTGCCCGCGACCGGCGGTCGTGGAACGGCGCGGTATCGGTAAGGTCGGCTACAGTTCCGCGGAGACAAATGAAAAGCGGGCGAGACAATGCGTCTCGCCCGCTTCGTCGTCCAGATCAGCGGCCTATGCGGTCATGCGCAGCTTGTCGCGATACTGCTTGACGGCCAGCTTGAGCACGTCGAGGCTCAGGGTCGCACAGCGTGGTCGTGTGGTCACAACCTCCCGGCCCATTTCCTCCTCGATGATCGCGTGATCCAGCGCCTCGATCTCCGCGAGGGTTTTGCCCTGCGCCAGCTCGGTCATGATCGACGCCGACGCCTGGCTGATGGTGCAGCCTTCACCGGTGAAGGTCACGCGAGCCAGCTTGTCGCCCTCGACCTTGATATACATCGTGACGATGTCACTGCACCCCTCGTGGCCGCCCTGCAACTGCGCCGAAGCGTCGGGCATCTCGCCCCGGTTGCGCGGGTTCTGGTAGTGATCGAGCAGGTACTCGATCTGCGCCTGGCGGTCCATGCTCACGGCTTGTAGTCTTTCTCGATCGGCGCGTTGACGAGGTTGCCCCACTCGGTCCACGACCCATCATAGTTGCGCACCTGCGGGTAGCCGAGCAGGTAGGTCAATACGAACCAGGTGTGCGCGCTTCGCTCGCCAATGCGGCAGTAGGCGACGATGTCACGGTCGGGCGTGATGCCTTTGCCCTCGTAGATTGCCTTCAACTCGCCGGCCGGCTTGAACGTGTTGTCTTCGGCCACGGCCATCGCCCACGGGATGCTCACCGCGCCGGGGATGTGTCCGCCGCGCTGCGCGCCTTCCTGCGGGTAGCCGGGCATGTGCAGCAGCTCGCCGGTGTACTCCTTGGGCGAGCGCACATCCACCAGCGCGCCCTTGATGCCCACGTGCTTCATCACGTCGTCGCGGAACGCGCGTAGGCGTGCCGCGGGTGCCTTGGCCTTGTACGTTGTCTGCGGATAGGCAGGCACCTCGCGCGTGGTCGGGCGGCCTTCGCGCTCCCACTTAGCGCGGCTGCCGTTCATGATCTTGCAGTTCATGTGGCCGTAATACTGGAACAGCCAGAACGAGTAGCAGGCGAACCAGTTATTCTTGTCGCCGTAGAACACGACCGTTGTGTCGCCGGCGATGCCGTGGGCGGCGCACAACTGCTCGAACGCCGGCTGGCTCAGGAAGTCGCGGCGTACCGGGTCCTGCAGGACGGTGAACCAGTCGATCTTGACCGCGCCCGGGATGTGGCCGGTTTCGTACAGCAGATAGTCCTCGTCGGATTCGGCGATGCGCACCGCGGGGTCTTTCAGATGCTGTGCAACCCACTCGGTTTCGACCAGGTATTCAGGATGTGCATACTGCATAGGTACTCCCTCCCAGGAGAAAGTTGCGTTCAGTTTCATAGAATACGTTTCAGCGGCAATACCGCATGGCCGGCTAAGCCGGAGCACCATTCGGGAAGAGCCGCGCCGCCTCCCAGGCTTTGTACGAAGAACGCACTAGCGGCCCGGACGCGACGTACAGGAAGCCCAGCCGCAGGCCGTCTTCGCGCAAGCGCGCGAAGACATCGGGGTGGACGTACTCCATCATCGGGTAGTGGCGGCGCTTGTCGGTTGGCCGCAGGTACTGGCCGATCGCCAGCAGATCGCAGCCCGCGCCGCGCAGGTCGCGCATCGTCTCAACGACCTCGTCGTAAGTCTCGCCCAGGCCGAGCATGATGCTGCTCTTAGTCTTCATGGCCGGTTCCATCGCTTTGACCGCCCGCAGGACGCGGAGTGTCTGGTCGTAGCCAGCGCGTTTGTCGCGCACGTCGTGCGTCAGGCGGCGCACCGTTTCGATATTCTGTGCGATGACCGCCGGGCGCGCCTCCACGACCTGCTGCAGCAGGTCGCGCTTGCCCTTGAAGTCCGGGATCAGCACCTCCACGATGGTCTGCGGCGCTTTGGCGCGCACGTGGCGGATCGTGTCGGCGAAGATGCCCGCGCCTTCATCGGGCAGGTCGTCGCGGTCCACGGACGTGATCACCACGTACGACAGGCCCATCTTGGCAATCGCATCGCTGACGCGCCACGGCTCCAACTGGTCGGCGATGCCGCCCGGGTCGCCGGTCGTCACGGCGCAGAAGCGGCAGGCGCGCGTGCAGACCTCGCCGAGGATCATGATCGTCGCGGTGCCCGCGCCCCAGCATTCGCCGATGTTCGGGCAGATCGCCTCTTCGCAGACCGTGTGCAGTTGCAGCTCGCGGAACATCTGCCGCAGGCGGGAATAGTCTTCGCCCCACGGCGCGCGCACCTTGAGCCACTCGGGGTGTCGCGGGCGTACCGGTGTTTCGTTCGACATGCGTGCTCCAGCCGATACGGAACGAGGGAAACAGGGCGGACCCTGTTTCCCTCGCGCCACGTCGGTCGTGTGAGAGAAACTAGCCTTTGTACCGCTCGATCAGGCTGTCCATTGAGAAGTTCGACCCGGCGCGCTCCCGAATCGCCCTGGCGTTTTCCGCCATGCTCGGCCGGTCTTCGGTGTAGAACTCGCCGAGGTAGAGGTGCTCCTCGTCCAGCGCCATCTTGAATGCCGCGATCTTGTCGCGCGAGTTGTGGTCCGCGGGCAGGGGCGCCGTCTTCTCTTTGAAATGATCGTACGTGTCGAAGAACGTCACGCATGGCGAGTAGATCTGGATGAACGCGAAGCCCTTGTGCGTCAGGCCGCGCTTGATCAACTCGACCATCTCCCTGGGCTTCGAGGAGAAGCCGCGCGCAATGTACGTCGCGCCGTAGGCCAGCGCCATCACGATCGGGTTGATCGGCGCATCGGAGTTGCCGTACGGCGTCGACTTGGCCGCTTTGATCTCGCCGTACGGCGCACCCTTCGGGCTCAAGCCGACCGGGCTGGTCGGCGAGGCCTGGCCCTTCGTCAGGCCGTAGATCTCGTTGTCCATGACGATGTAGGTCAGGTCGATGTTACGACGCGCCGCGTGCGGCAGGTGGCCGGCGCCGATCGAGAAGGCGTCGCCGTCGCCGCCGATGGCTGCGACCATCAGATCGGGGTTCGCCATCTTGATGCCGGTGGCCAGCGGCAGGGCGCGCCCGTGCACGCCGTGGAAGCCGTACGACTCCACGAACGCCGGGAAACGGCCCGAGCAGCCGATGCCGGAAGCGATGACTGCTTTTTCCGGCGACACGCCGAGATCGCTCAGCGCCCGGTAGAACGCCGCCAGTACGCCAAAATCGCCGCAACCCGGACACCAGATCGGCTTGACTTCGCTTTTGTAGTCGTTCGGTTTGAGCTTGACCTGGTTGAGCAGCGGCGCCACTGTGGATGTCAAAGGAATCGACGTCATGATACTCTCCCCCTCTTATTTCAGTCGCGCATGGGCTTCGCGAATGGCCGCCATGATCTCGCTGGTCAGGAACGGCACACCGCTATAGCTGTTGACGTGAGTGAACGGAATCAGATACTTGGCCTGCAGCATCTCGGCGAACTGGCCGGAGAAGTTCATCTCCGTCACCAGCCGCTCCTGCTTGCCCTTCAGGAACTCGGCCAGCTTGTGCTCCGGCAGGGGCTGGATCACCTTCGGGAAAAGCGCGTGTACCTTGATGCCTTCGGTGGCCAGGTCGATGACGGCTTCACGCACGGGGCCGATGACCGAGCCCCAGCCGAGGATGCCGATCGTCGACGACGGATCGCCGAACTCCTCCCACAACTCGTTCTTCTCGACGTACTCGACGGCAGCCTCGAGCTTGCGGGCGCGCTTGCGCATGTTCTTGGCGTGCAGCTCCGCGCTGAAGGCCGGCGCGCCGCTCGGGAAGTGCTCCAGGCCCTCGGCGGTGTACTGCCCGCCGGCCTGGCCCGGGATCGACATCGCAGAGACGCCGTTCGGCGTGTCCACATAGCGTTCGTATCCGGCGCCGTTGGCTGCCTTCGGGTCCCAGACCAGGCGCGACTCATTCTTGACCTTCGACACGTCGAACGGGGCCACGGTCTGCACGCGCACGGCCATGTCCTGGTCGGACAGCACGATGACCGGCGCCTGGTAAAGCTCAGTGAGATTGAACGCATGCGGAACGATGTAGAAGCAGTCCTCGACGCTCGTGGCCGCGACGACGAAGCGCGGGGAATCGTCGTTGCCGCCGTAGCAGGCCAGGCGCAGGTCGCCCTGCGAGACCTTGGTCGGCATGCCGGTCGAGGGCCCGACGCGCTGCACGTCAACCACCAGCAACGGCGTTTCGGTCATGCTGGCGTGGCTGATCATTTCGATCATCAACGCGAGGCCGGGGCCGGAGGTGGCGGTCATCGCGCGCTGGCCGGTGAACGAGCCGCCGACCGCCATGCCGCATGCGGCGATCTCGTCCTCGGCTTGAATCATCGTACCGCCGATATGTGGGAACTCGGCCGCGAGGAATTCCATGATCTCGGACGCCGGGGTGATCGGGTAGCCGGCCATGAAGCGGCAGCCCGACGCGATGACGCCCATCGCCAGCGCCTGGTTGCCGGAGACGATGATGCGCTCGGCGCGCTTCTCTTTCGGCAGCGGCAGGTGGAAGGGCGGTTCCTTGCCGACCGCCTGCTCAATGTACTCGAAGCCCTTCTGCAGCGCGTCGAGGTTCACGGCCAGTGATTCCGCGGCGCGACCATGACCGAGGCGCTTGGTCACGCTCTGTATCGCGATATCCATGTCCATGTCGAACAGCTTGACGAGCGCGCCGACGGCGACCATGTTGTAGCCGCGGGCGAAGTTAAGCGACTTCGCGATGTCATGCATCGGCACGCCGATGCGGCGATGGCGGTGGCCGGTCGTTTCCACCTGTAGGTCGTTGCTGTTGAATACCAGCAGACCTTCCGGCTTCAGCATCTTGTAATAGCGCTCGAACGTCTCCTCGTCATATGCAAGCAGGACATCGAGTTCATCACCCTGCGCAGTGAGGGGCTCGAGCGCGGCGCGCATCTGGTACATGACGTGCCCGCCCTTGATTTCGGCGGGAATGGTGCGGGTGGTGTAGACTTCCAGCCCGGCCCAGGCGGCCATGTAGGCGAAGATTTCGCCCGTCGCGACGATACCGCCGGCGGCCGAGTCGCCGCCAACGCGCAAGACCAGGTCTTGTCCGACGTGTGGCATAAAGGTTGCACTCCTAAGATTTGTGACGGGAAGCACAAATTGTGATGGTGCTTCGCTCCGGTTGCAAACGAGCTGCGTAATAGTTTAGGGCGTCAACAATTATACTCATCTAGCAAACAATCGACAAACCACTTTTGGCCAGCCCGCATCAATCGCACGTGATCAAACACTAATAAATACGGGCAAACGATGTATTTGCACGCTTCGCCGTGGGGTTGCGCCGTCTGTCACAATTATTGCGGGACAATTGTCACTTGACCATGCCGGCCAATCCGCTTAGGCTTGTTCAGCATTGTCCCTCAACTTCCCCAAGGAGCCCCCGTCTATGGACTATCGTATAGAAAAAGATTCTCTCGGCGAGTTGCAGGTTCCGGCCGATGCACTCTACGGTGTTCAGACCCAGCGCGCGGTCCTGAACTTCCCGATTTCCGGCATGCGCCCGTGGCGGGCCTTCATCTGGAGCATGGCGGCCATCAAGAGCTCGGCGGCCACCGTGAACCGCGATCTGGGTTTGCTCGACGCCAGGAAGGCCGAAGCGATCGTCGCCGCAGCGGCCGACGTCATGGCCGGCCAGTACGACGCGCAGTTTGTGGTGGACCCGGTGCAGGCGGGCGCGGGCACCAGCCACAACATGAACGCCAACGAAGTGCTTGCCAACCTGGCGACTGAGAAGCTGGGCGGCAAGCGCGGCAACTACATCGTCAAGCCGAACGACGATGTGAACATGGCGCAGTCGACCAACGACACGATCCCGACGGCGATCCGGCTTGGCTGTCTGTGGCGCGTCGATGAGTTGCTGGCGGCGGTGGACGCGCTGGCGGCGGCCCTGCAGGCCAAGGCCGTTGAGTTCGACGGCATCGTCAAGTCTGGGCGCACGCACCTGCAGGACGCCGTGCCGATCCGGTTGGGCCAGGAGTTCGGCGGCTACGCCAAAGCGGTGGCGCGCGACCGCGAGCGCATTGCCCGCGCGGCTGAGGGGCTGCGGCGCATGCCGATCGGCGGCACCGCGACCGGCACCGGCCTGAACGCGCACCCCGATTACCACAAGGGCATGGTCGCCCAGATGTCGAAGCTGACCGGCATCAAGCTGTACGAGTCGGACAACCTGTTCGAGGGCATGCAGAGCCAGGCCGACGCGGCCGACTTCTCATCGTCGCTGCGCGTGCTGGCGATCACTCTGGTGCGCATCGCCAACGACTTCCGCCTGCTCTCGTCCGGCCCGACGACCGGCCTCGACGAGATCCGCCTGCCGGCCGTGCAGCCCGGCTCGTCGATTATGCCTGGCAAGGTGAATCCGGTGCTGGCCGAGATGCTGGACATGGCGATGTTTCACGTGCAGGGCTGCGACCACACGGTGACACTGGCGGCGCAGGCCGGCCAACTGGAACTGAACGTGATGATGCCGATCATCGCGCACAACCTGTTCGAGGCGATGCAGGTCATGATCGGCTCGATCAAGGCGTTCACCGAGACGTGCGTCAAGGGCGTGGTGGCGCAGAAGGCGAAGGCCGAGGGCTGGCTGGCGAAGAACGCCATCGTCGCCACCGCGCTCAACCCGCTGATTGGCTATATGTCGGCGGCCGAGCTGGTGAAGGACGCCATGAAGCGCAACATGACGATCCGCGAAGTGGCATCGGAGCGCATCGCGCGCGGCGATCTGAAGAATAAGGACAACGGCACGCTGATCACGGTGGCCGATATTGACAACGTGCTCGGCGACATCCGCAAGCTGACCGAGGGCGGGCTGGGCGGCCCGGCCGGCGGCGGGTAGGCGAAACGGCGCGTCCCTCTGAGCGGCAAAAGACGCCGTCGAATGGGGCACGCAGTAAAGCTACTGTAGACCTCGCGGGTTTCCAAAACCCGCGAGGTCTTTGCGTTTATCGCGCGCCAAACCTATAATTCGGGCATTATCGTCTGGCCCGGCTGCGCTTTGGCTCGGCCATACCTCACTCGCCAGGAGACTGCCCATGGACCTGATGAACCCGCTCGTTCGCCGCTGGAAACAGGATGCGACCGACAACCCGGATGCGTTCTGGGGGCGCGCCGCCGAGGCGCTTCCGTGGTTCCGCAAGTGGGACTCGGTCTTTGACTGGCAGTACCCGACGTTCAAGTGGTTCTCCGGCGGCCGCACCAACATCGCGTACAACGCGCTCGACCATCACGTGCGGCGCGGCTGGGGCGGGCACGCGGCGCTGATCTACGCCAGCGAGCGCGGCGAGCGGCGCGTGTTCACGTACGCGCAGTTGCTGCGCGAAACCGAGCAGATCGCGGCGGCGCTGCGCGGCATGGGCATCCAGAAGGGCGACCGGATCGCGATCTATATGCCGACCGCGCCGGAGGCGATCGCGCTGATGCTGGCCTGCCTGCGCATCGGCGCGATTCACATCGTCGTCTTCGCCGGATTTGGCTCCGGCGCGCTGGCCGACCGCATCAAGGCGAGCGGCGCGCGCCTGTTGTTCGCTTCCGATATCACCTATCGCAAGGGCAAAGATGTGCCGCTGAAGGGTCTGGTGGACGCTGCGCTCGACGCGGGTTGCGACGGCATCGAGCACTGCATCGTCAACCGGCGCTCCAGCGCCGACGTGGCCATGAAGGAAGGCCGCGACATGACTTGGGATGCGTTCCTGTCGAAGGGGCAGGGGCAGGATAGCGGCTATGTTGAGATGGAATCGAACGAGCCGGCGTACATTCTCGCGACATCCGGCACGACCGCCAAGCCGAAGCTGGCGATCCATACGCACGGCGGCTACCAGGTGCACATCCATAGCATGGGCCAGTGGGTCTTCGGTCTCAAGTCGACCGACGTCTGGTGGTCGACCTCCGACATCGGCTGGGTCGTCGGTCACTCGTACATCGTCTATGCGCCGCTGATCACCGGCTGCACGAGCATCGCCTACGAAGGCTCGCTCGACTACCCGGATGCCGCGACGTTCTGGCGCATCGTCGAGGAGTTCGCCGTCACGGGCGTGTTCACGTCGCCGACGGCGGTGCGCCTGCTGATGCGCTATGGCGAGGAGTTGCCCGCCCGGCATAGCCACGCCTCGCTGGAGCGCGTGTTCTGCGCCGGCGAGGTGCTGAATGCGCCCGCGTGGGAGTGGCTGCAGAAGGTCGTGCTCAAGGACCGCATCCCGGTGATCGACCACATGTGGCAGACTGAAACGGGCGGACCGATCTTCGGCAACCCGTACGGCATCGCCATGCTGCCGATCAAGCCGGGCTCGGCGACCCTGCCGCTGGCCGGCATCGAGGTCGAGGTGGTGGACGCCGACGGCAAGCCGTGCCCGCCGAACGAGAAGGGCATCATGGTCATCAAGCGCCCGTTCCCCGGCCTGACGGCGGCGCTGTGGGGCGAGCCGGAGCGCTACGGCCGCGACTACTGGAGCCGCATGGAAGGCGTGTACTACACCGGCGACTCGGCGCACATCGATAGCGACGGCTATGTCTGGTTCGCCGGGCGCGCCGACGAGATCATCAAGATCGCCGGGCACCGGCTTGGCACGATCGAGGTCGAGACGGCGCTGCTGAAGAACCCGGCGGTGGCCGAGGCGGGCGTGACCGGACGCCCCGACCCGCTGCGCATGGAGGTCATCTCGGCGTTCGTGGTGTTGAAGGCGGGCCGCCAGCCGTCGGAGGCGCTGAAGAAGGAACTGCTGGACACGGTGCGCACCGAACTGGGGCCGGTGGCGGTGATCGGCGAGTTGAACTTTGTAAACGGGCTGCCAAAGACGCGCAGCGGCAAGATTATGCGCCGCGTGCTGAAGGCGGTGACGCTTGACAAAGACCCCGGCGACATTACGACGATCGAGGATGAAGGTTCGGTTTACGAGGCGCGGCACGCGTGGGAAGTCATGCGCGTCGAACTGGAAGACGCGACGAAGCGGTAAGGGCTGGAGCTCCCTCAGTCGGCGTCGGCGCGGTTCGTGAATCGCCCGGCGAAGATGGACGAGCCACCGATCCGCACGCTCGGACAAACTTGAAACCTGTCCTTGCGTCCTGGGCCAGGTTTGCCGAGGCGGTCTGAGACCGCTGCGCTCAGGCCGACGCCCGACGCTCGCGACGCTCGAAAAATGTTGACAGCGCTGTTGAATTGTGATTAAATAGACGCCGAGCTGCAAGCGTTAGATACTAACAAGGAGAACAATCTTCTATGGCTGTGTTCATCATCGCCGAGCCCTGTGTGGCCGTCAAGGACGCTGCGTGCGTCGACGTCTGCCCGGTCGACTGCATCTATGAGGGCGCCGACAAATACTACATCAGTCCCGATGAGTGTATCGAGTGTGGCGCGTGCGAGCCGGAGTGCCCGGTCGATGCCATCTTCGACGCCGACAGCGTGCCGGCGCAGTGGCAAAACTACATCGGCATCGAGAAGGACTTCTTTACCGATCGCGAAGGCACCGAAGCGCTCGTGAAGAACATCATGGACTCGCTCGATCCGACCAACCGGCCGAACGACCGCCGCCGCGCCGACGCGAAACACTAGTTCGCACTGGTATAGAAACAAGACGCCCGGGAGTTGTTGCTCCCGGGCGTTTTGGTTTCCGCGCGATGCGGTCTCGCTATTGCACGAGCATAATGGCAACGTCGTTGACGTTGGTCAACGTGGGGCCCGGCTGCACCTGCCCGTCGAGCGCCGCAAAGAACGCGTGCGAGTCGTTGTCGTCGAGCATCGCCTGTGCCCGCAGGCCGCGTGCCCGCGCGCGCCGCAGCGTCTCGCCATCGCAGATCGCACCGGCAGCGTCGGATGTGCCGTCGCCGCCGTCGGTGGCGGCACACAGCATCGTCACCCCGGGCACCCCATCCAGCGCCAGCGCCGCCGCCAGCGCCATTTCGTGATTGCGGCCGCCGCGCCCGCGACCGCGCACGGTGACGGTCGTCTCGCCACCGGCGAGCAGGCACCAGCGCTCGCCGGACGCGCGGCGCTCGGTGCGCTCGCGGGCAATGCCGGCCAGCACACGCCCCGCTTCCCGCGCCTCGCCCTGCAAGTAGGTCGTCAAGACCTCGGTGTGATAGCCGAGCGATGCCGCGTGCGCCGCCGCGGCGTCGATGGCGAGCCGGTTGCTGCCGACGACTACGTTGCAGACGCCGTCAAACAGCGGATCGCCGGGTTTGGGGGTGTCAGGAAGCTCGCCCGCCGCGCCGCGCGTCAGATAGCGGGTCACCGCCTTCGCGTCCGGTTGCTGATCCAGGCCGTAGCGGCGCACGATGTCCAGCGCGTCCGAAAATGTTGACGGGTCGGCCGTGGTTGGCCCCGATGCGATCGACGACAGATCATCACCCACGACATCGGACAGGATGAGCGCGGCCACGCGGGCCGGGCGCGCGCGCCGCGCCAGTTGCCCGCCCTTCAGCAGCGACAGGTGCTTGCGCACGGCGTTTAACTCCACGATGGTGGCGCCGCCGAGCATGATGCCGCGTGTCACGGCGCGCAGATCGTCCAGCGACAATCCGTCACCCAGCGCCTCCATCAACGCGGAGCCGCCGCCCGACAGCAGGCACAACACGACGTCCCTTGCACTTCGGTTGCTCACCTGGTCGAGCATCGCTTGCCCTGCGGCCAGGCTGCGCGCATCGGGCAGCGGATGCCCCGCTGCGCGCACCTCCACCCGGCCGGTCGGAACCAGATGGCCGTCCTTGACGGCGATGACGCCGCCGGCGATCCGGCTGCCAAGCGCAGCCTCGGCCGCACGCGTCATGCGCGCGCTGGCTTTGCCGGCGCCGACGACGAAGATGCGACCGTCCGCCGGGAGCGCCAACCGGTGCGGCCCGACGACCAGCGTATCTCCATCGAGCCGAAGTGAGCGGCTCACTGCGGCGTACGAATCGGCGGCGGCGAGCGCCGCATCGAAAATGGCGCGGGCATCAGAAGTGCTTGTCATCGGGGTCACCATGGCCCTGGCAAATCCAATCGGCTGTTGCGGTTCAGTGCGCGCCAGCGGGAAGGCGTTCTGCATAATAGCCGCGTAGATCAGGCGGCAGCAGCAGCGCGACGCGTCCCATTATCTCTTGCAGCACCCACTCGTCGAACGCAGCCTTGTCTGCGGGCGGCGGGCCGCCCGCCGCTCGCACATCCGGCGGCGAGAACAACTCGCCCACGGCGACGCGCAACCGGTCGCCCTGCACAGATAGCCCGAAGGGCAGGAACGGCATGCCGGCGGCGGCCAGCAGCCACAAGAAGCGCCCTGCGCCGGGTGGCGGCCGCTGCATCACTCCGCCCGGCGTGTCGCCACCTTCGGGCGCAATGCCAATGATATCGCCCGAGGTGCGCGCGCACCGGGCCGCGTCCAGTATCTGCCGCATGGAGCGCGCGCGCTGCCCGGCTTCGGCCGTGCCGAGCGCGACCGGTTCCATGCCGAGGTACCCGTACGCGCGAATAATGCGGCCGACGACAAACGCGCTGCCAGCGCCGATAGTCGCGCGCTGCCAGCAGTTGTCATACGTCCAGTGCCGGGCGACAATCATGCGCGGCTCGTG
Source organism: Chloroflexota bacterium (assembly GCA_016235055.1). Lineage (NCBI taxonomy): Bacteria > Bacillati > Chloroflexota > Chloroflexota bacterium. Next base: position 134,687 of record JACRMK010000078.1, read on the forward strand.
CGGCGCGTGCCCGCGCCGCCGATCGCCGATGGCGTGGCACAGCGCCATCGCAAACCACCATGACGGAATCTCCGGGCGGTGGCAGTGGTTCATGACCGCGATGAACGGCTCCGCCTGCGGAATACGCTCGGCGTTACAGACGAGCGGCGTTGTGCCGACGGCCGCAAACGCCGCTCGAAAGTCGGCGTACGACGACCGGCGGCCGAACAGGAAAGACGGCGTGCGCGCGATGATCATGCGCGGTGGAAAGCTGTAACGGATAGGCATGCAGCGCTGATTCTATCGCAAGCGGCGCTGGCTGTGCAAACGGCGGCAAGAACATCAGCACTCGGCTTGCCACCCAGGGTCTCTTCAAAGTCGGATTTGCCCTCTCCCTAACCCTCTCCCGCGACGCGCTGGTCAGCGGCTTCGTTGTGGCCTGGCCTCACGTCAGGCCATGCTTAACGTGCAGCGGCGAGAAGCCGCTGCACAGCGCCGCTGACCGATAAGCGCGGCGGGGCCCGACGCCCCGCCGCATCGCCGGCGTCGCAGGCGAGGGGATTGACTCCTTCCCCTGTTCGCTGCAGTTGCGAACGGGGGAAGGTAAGGATGGGGGCAGCGCGCGCTTGGACTTTGGAAAAGCCCTGGCTTGCCACCGCCGCGAGTTGACGCGTTTGTCGCCCACCGATACAATGGCCGCATGGAGCAAAATCGTTACGGTATGTTGCACCGGGCGGTGCAGCGGCTGGCCGCCACGCCCTGGGGTGCGGCACTGGTCGCGCCGGTGCTGCATCTCGGTGACCGCGCCGCGTTCAGGTTGAGCGGAGGCCGCTGGACCTTGACGACTGCCCTGACTGGCTTGCCCGTGGCGCTGGTGACGACCACGGGAGCCCGGACCGGATTGCCGCGCACGCTCCCGTTGCTGTGCGTGCGGGTGCAACCGAACGACGCCAATTTTGCGTTGATCGGTACGAACTTTGGCCGCGCGCGCGTCCCCGGCTGGTGCTACAATCTGCGCGCTGACGCGCGTGCCAACGTGCTGGTCGACCGGCAACCGGTAGCGCATGTCGCGCACGAGGCGCGCGGCGACGAGTACGACCGCTATTGGCGCGCGGCCGAGCGGACCTATGCTGGATATCGCGCCTACCGCGCGCGAGTAACAGGCCGGCCGATTCCGATCATGGTGCTTACACCTTGCGCCCCGCTGGTCAGACGCACCGGGACGCATTGCTGACGTTTGCCCTACGCGCCCAAAAGATGCTATACTCTCAGGCAGCCTTATCCCGCGGTTGCCAAGCGATGCTGCCATGACTACGGATGCGCCCAAAATCAAAATTCTGATTGTCGACGACCATCCAATGGTCCGCCATGGGCTGCGGCGCATTCTGGAGCGCGAGAAAGACATGGAGGTCATCGGCGAGGCCGCCGACGGTCTGATCGCGGTGACCGAAGCGCAGCGACTCATGCCGCAGATCGTCCTGATGGACGTGAGTCTGCCGGGCATGAACGGCCTGCAGGCCACGCGCGAAATCCGCCAGATTGACGATGGACCGTCCGTGATTGTGCTGACTGCCTACATCAATGATGCGCAATTCCTGCATGCCCTGCGGGCTGGTGCGGCAGCCTGCTATGCCAAGGAAGTGATGCCGCACGAACTGATCGGCGCCATTCGCATGGCATCGCAGGGCCAGTTCATCATTGAGGGCAACGCGGTCACCGAGAAGCAGGCGCACGCCTGGCTGTTGCAGAAACTGGCCGCGCTGAGCTCGGCCTCAGTTGATTTCCCCGAAGATTCGTTTGTCCCGTTGTCCTCGCGCGAAATGGAAATTCTCCAGCAGATCGGGCGCGGCCAGAGCAATAAGGAGATCGCCAAGGAACTTGGCATCTCGCGGCAGACCGTCAAGAACCACATGACATCCATTCTGCGTAAGTTGTCGGTCGAGGACCGCACGCAGGCGGCGCTGTATGCGCTGCGCCAGGGTTGGATTCGCCTCGAGGACACGGTATGACAGAAGCGGTCATCCCGTTGGCGCTGGCGCCCGGCGATGTGCTGGGTAAACTGCGCGCCGAACTGTCGCGCCTGCAGAATACGACGGGCGAGATCGACCTGCTGCTGCGCCAGAGCCGCGGCGAGGTTGAGACGCTGACACGGCGCGAGGTACAGCTGATCAACCGGCAGCGGCAGATTCAGTCCAACATCGACAACTACTCGCGCACAGAGATCTGGGAGGTCTTCGAGACTGCGCGCGAGGCGCAGATGCGGCTGTTCATGATGCGCTCGCAGGTGGAGCAACTGGAGAACCGCCGCCAGGTGATGGACACGTACGCTGCGCAACTCCAGGCGGTGGTCAAAGACATCGAGATGCTGGCGCCGCCGGAGCCCGCGCCGGGCGCCGCGCCAGTCAAGCGCACCACCGGCGGGCTGTCCGCACTGCAGACGATCATGCGTATCATCGACGCGCAGGAGAGCGAGCGCCAGCGACTGGCGCGCCAGATGCACGATGGCCCGGCGACGGCCTTGAGCAATCTGGTCCTGCAGGCCGAAGTCGTCGAACGCCTGCTGGCGGCCGATCCGCAGCGCGCGCGCGAAGAGATGAGCGCGCTTAAAGGCTCCGCGACGGGGACATTCCAGCGCATTCGCGGGTTCATCTTTGACCTGCGTCCCATGATGCTGGACGACCTCGGACTGTTCCCGACGTTGCGGCGTTATGTGCAGGAGTTCCAGAACAATACCCAGATCAGCACTGAATTGACCATCATGGGCAAGGACCGCCGCCTGCCCAGCCACATCGAAGTCGTTATCTTCCGGATCATCCAGGAGCTGCTCATCAATGCGCAGCGACATGGCAACGCCGGGCACATCGAAATCAACCTCGACGTCGGCGAGATATTCGTCAACGCGTCGGTGGTTGATGACGGGACCGGTTTTGACGTTCAACATGTGCTCTCCGATGTGCGCGAGCGCAAAACGCTCGGCATCGGTAACATCATCGAACGGGTGGAGATGCTCGGCGGCGAGGTCCACTTCGACAGCGCATTGGGGCGTGGCACACGCGTCGGCTTGCGGCTGCCAGCCACATAGTGCGCATAAGCGCGCGATTTGTTCCCCCGCTAGTACCGCAAGGCTATTGCTCCCCAGTACAAACGTGCTAATATGTAATCCGTAGTGTGGATGGTCCGCAATTGCATGCCCGGCAATTTCCATAGTTGCGGCCGGCGTCTTGATCAGTCGGCGACCGTTGCGATCGCCAAGGAACTCGCGGTCTGCGCAGTAAAGCGCGGCCGCGAGTCTCCTTTTCTAGCCCTCCTTCTTAACCCACCGCGTTCCGACACCTACAGCTAGTGCCCTGGTTCCGCAGGGCACGGATTAACCTGCTGGGGCGTCACTTTAGATGCATTTCCGCCGCGAAGTCGAACGCTCCACGTGCAATGTCGTCCGAGGAAACCGTGAAACGCAACGTCCAGGCGCACATTGCCGCATTTGCCGGGTCAAAGGCGCAGAGCAATGGTCGGCCAGCTCGCTAGCGAGGCTGCTCAAGACAGTAATGTGCAACTTATCATTCCTATGGGTGCTCGGTACTATTGTAGCCGAAGTCCGAACGCGTATACTGGTATGCAGGTAGGATGGTATTGCGACCCATCGTCGATCGGAGTTACTTGACGAGCAGTTGACGACGGACGCGGACGGCACAGCGTCGGCGCAGAACGTGACACCTGCCGGCCTTACAGGGAGCCAGTAATGAACGCCAAGCGGAAGGTGAGCATGTTGCAACACGACGAGCAGCGTGGGCAAAGCATCGTCGAGGTTGCGTTCAGCCTCCCGTTTATTCTGCTCATCCTGCTGATGATCATCGAAATGGGGATTGTGTTCAGCACATACCTGGGTGTGGTCAATGCGGCGCGCGAGGGAGCGGTGTTCGCGTCGATGTATCCGCAACTGGCGGATGCGTCGTGCGCCAGCCAGCCGCAGCCGAATTGCACGGGCACCAACGACGGCTCATCGTATGGCGGCAACAGCGTTACGCTCTGGGAAGAGTATTTCAATCGCGTCGCCAACGAGTCGTTTGTCGCCGTCGGCGAGCCGATGCGCGCGCAACAACTGATCAAGTCGCAGACGTTCCTGGTGGAACGCCCGATCGCGCCGAGCGCGACCATCGGCTCGGGCATCACCGTCACCGTGCACTACACCCTGAGCTCGTTCAGCAGCGGCATGTCGTTTCCATTCTTTGATCGGCTTGGCCTGCCGTCGGTCTATCACGTCCACTATGCAGTTGCGATGCCGATTCGGTGATCACCATGAAGAAACCAATCCGGGAACCCGGCGCGCGCGGTCAGGCGTTCGTAGAATTCGCCCTGACCTTTCCAGTTATTCTGATGGTGTTGACATTCGTCCTGGGGTTTGCGGTGGTGTTTTACTCGTATGTGACGATGCAAATGGCCGTGCGCGAAGGCACCAACTCGATTGTGCACAACCCGCGGCAAACTACGACACAGGTGCAGGATACGGTGCGCGGCTATCTGGTCACGCTGGATCCGGGCCAGTTGACCGTGGTGGTCGAACCATCGGATCCCAGCAGTTGGGTATCCGGCGCCCAGGTATCCGTCTCTGGACTATACAATGTTGTGCTGCCGGTTCCGGCACTCGGAACCTTCCAACTACGGACCGTATCGGTAATGACGATCGAGTAATGCGTGTGTGAGGCACATCCTATGAACCAGACCAAGCGCTCCAATCGACAAGCAGGGCAATCGCTCATGATCATTGCCGCCGGGATGGTCGCTCTGTTGGCCATGGTGGCGGTGGTGGCCGATGCCGGCAACGATTACGTACAGCGGCGTCAATTGCAGAATTCGCTCGACGCGGCAGCCGAGGCGGGCACGCTGCAGCTGGTCGTCTCGGGCAGCCGCAATGGCGATGTCTCCGACGCCGTGCGCAGCTATGCGGTGCGCAACGGTACGGCGTCGGCCGACGTCACCGCCTACTATGTGGTACAGGACACGACCGGCAACAGCATCGTCGTGCGCTCCGGAACGATCGACACCTACGGCCGCAACAATCCAGTGCCGGCGACCCTGACGGTCAACGGCGCCAGCTATCCGGTCGTTGGCGTGCAGGTCGAAGCCAACCGCGTCTTCAACACCTACTTCGCGGGGCTGGTCGGTTTCCCGACGTTGCAGGTCAATGGCGGCTCGGCGGCGTACGCCAACAAGGGCGTCTGCTCATCAGGCGGCATGTTCCCGATGGCCGTCAATGTGACGACCTTCCGCGATGAGAACGGCGACGGCATCCGTGACATCCACACCGAGCAGGCGGACCCGACCTTCACCTACCAGATCTTTGAGAAGGATGCCGGCCAGCAGAACGCGCCCGGCAACTTCGGCTGGCTGACGTGGACGGCCGGCGACGTCAGTGCGGCCACGCTGGCCACTAATATCGCAGACACGAGCCGCAGCGGCCGGTGGGCTGTCGGCGATAACATCCCCGCGGCGACGGGCGCCATGAACTCCAGCAGCGTCCGCAGCGGCGTGCAGGACTACATTAATGGCAGCAAGGCGGGCGTGGCGGTCACGATCCCCATCTTCGACACCGTGTCGGGATCCGGAGCGAATGCCAGATACCATATTGTTGGCTTTGCACGCTTCCGCCTGGTCAGCATGGACTCGACGGGCAACCCCAAGTCGATCACCGGCAAGTTCCAGCAGTGGGTCGATCCGACAGCGGAAGGCGGCTGCGCCAGCTTCGGCGTCGCCAGCGTCAAGATTCGCCCACCGGTCAGCGTCACGCGCTCGCTCGTTGGCACGGTAAAGCTGCAGAAGTTGACTTTGGTGGGTCGTGTCAGCCAGACCACACAGCATGTGCCGGTGGACGTGGTCAACATCCTCGATACCTCGGGTAGTATGGGTGATCCGTTCGGCAGCCAGACGAAGATTCAGGCGGCCAAAGCGGCCCTGACGAGCTTCAATAACAACATGCAGCCGACCGTGGGCGACCAGGTTGGGTTAGTAACCTATCCGCTGATCCAGAATGGATCCCGGTATAACTACAGCTGTACGCAGAGCGGCAGCACGAACAGCTATTACACCGCCAGCGTGCGGAACTCGCTAACGAGCAGTGTGTCCACGGTCAATGCGACCATCAACAGCCTCAGCCCGAACGGCTATACGCCGCTGGCCGCCGGTATCCAGCAGGGCCGGCAGACGGTGCTGGGCGCCGGTCACCGCGCGGGCAGCGTGGCGATCATGATCATCGCGTCCGACGGGTTGGCGAATGCCCGCATCAATGGACAGATCACCGGCTTCAATGGCATGGCGTTCAGCAGCGTAGCGTGCAACTCCGGCGCCGAACAGGACGCGCTCGACCAGGCCAACATCGCCAAGGCCGACGCCAACGGCGACGGCCTGCCCGACGTGATCATCTACACGATCGCGGTCGGAAACAACTTCAACCCGGCATTGCTGCAGGCGATTGCCAGCCGCGATACGGACCCGAGCCGCCCGCATTACTTCCGCGCAACCGATGCCGCGTCGATGGCCTCCATCTACGCGCAGATCGCCAGCCAGGTGCAGACGATTGCCAGCGAATGCCGCATCATCAGCACCGACGCCTTTGCTCCGAACGCGGCGCTGACGGTGCGCTACCCGAGCGGCTCGACCCAGAACGTGCAGACCACGTCGAATGGCGAGTTCGTGTTGAACAACATCGAAAGCGGCACCTACCAGATTACGGGCGCTTCGGTGACGGTCAACGGCCTGACGTACAACGCGCCGACCGATGGGGTGGGCGGCGCCGACCTGAGCTTCCCGCTGAACGTCGTCGTGGGCACCGGCAGCGGCACGTATAAGACCGACTTCGCGTTGAAGACCACCAGCAGCATCACCTGCAATCAGTAGCCGGTCAGGGCTTGCTGTAACGGGCGGGAGGACATGGCAGCGTGTCCTCCCGCGTTTTATTTTCCATCGGCCATCGCAACCGTTGGATCAGCCAGGCGGGCGTGAGACCCATGCGCGTGACCCCGTCCATGGATTGACCGGCCGCAACGGACCGATGGTATACTTGATTCGGCGGGCCGGCTCGCGCAGCGTGTGCGGGCGCCCGCGCTACTCCATGCTCGGTGGAGGACACATGTTCGGTACACAACGCAATCTAGGGCGCTCGTCCGCCTTGCGGCGCGTCGCGCGCGTGATCGGCGCGGGGATCGCATTGGCGGCGCTGATGATCGTTGCGTTTGAACTGGCTCTGCATGCGCAGGCCGGCGCTCCATTCTGCCTTAACAATTCCTGCGTGCTAATCGACACCACGGGCGAGGATTTTGCGTCCGGCCAATTCTACCTCACGGGTGTGCGCAATGTGGGTGACGGCGAGATTCAGTTGCTGCCGATCGGCATTACGTCGAACTGGGTGACTGATACGCAAAGCCTGCCGGACGCGCGCGCCGAATTGGCGGCCGTCATCTACCGCGACAACGTCTTGGTCATAGGCGGCTACGACGGACTGTTTGCCGAGCAAACGACGATCTTCTCGGCCACCACGGCGCTGGCCGGGGGCATTACCGCGCCGGGCTGGCGTACGCTCGATAACTTGCCCAACCCGCGCGCCAGCATGGCGGCGGTGATTTCGCCGACGGCGAGCGGCGGCATTCTGTACGTTGTGGGCGGGTCCATCAATAGCGTATTTACGTCGAGCATAGTATATCGGGCATTTGACGGCAATGCCGTTCCGAGCGGCGCGTGGGCTTCGGCATCGATGTCGAATGCTTTGGTCTATCCGCAGGCGGTGGTGCATGGCGGAAACCTGTACGTACTGGGCGGCCACGATCTGTACAACAGTTTCAGCAGCATCTATCGCGCCCCGATCAATGCCGACGGCAGCCTGGGCAGCTGGGTGCTCGAGACAAACGGCATTCCGGATGTGGGCGGGAATGCGGGGCGTTATTCATTTGGGGCGGCCACATTCTCCAGCGGCACAGGCACGGACTACATTTACATTGTCGCGGGGCAAGCCGGCTCCCCGCCGAATTCGTCGGTGGCGGTGTCCGCGGTGTTTTACGCGCAGTTTAACAACGACGGCTCCATAGGCGCTTGGACGACGGCCAACTCGCTGAACAAAGCTTTTTCCGCGCATGCCCTCGTTCAAGGCGGCGGCCAACTGTTGGTGACTGGCGGCAGCGAAGGGATCGGCACCTCCCAGGCCATCACGGCCGTGCAGTCGGCGCTGATCGATGAGAATAACGGCGCCTTGCGCGACCTGGGCGGGGGGCGGTTCTGGATTGTGTCAAGCCCGTTGGCGGAGCCGCGTCTGTATCACGCGAGTGTGATCAACAGCGGCGGCCAGGTCTATGTGCTGGGCGGCTACAATACGTCCGGCGTGCCGCGGGCGACCGTCTACCGCGGCTCCGCGGCCGGCATTGGCAATGCGTACGCGCCGGCCGGGCACTATGAATCGCGGATGATCAACTTCGGCGGCTCGTACCAGCTTGGCACGCTCAAGTGGAATACAACGGTTGCGGCCGGGCACACGGAAACCATGACCATGCAGTACCGCATCGCCGCCACACAGAGCGCGCTCGACGCGCAGCCGTGGACGTCGATCGGCCAGGCCGCGGCCGGCTCCGACATCACCAATACATACGTGTTCCCGGGCGGCCAATTCGGCAACTACTTCCAGTATCAAGTGGTCATGACGGCCTCGGCGCCCTATACACGCTCACCGGCTCTGAACCTGGTGGAATTGCAGTACAGTGCCAACGGTCCCGACCTGCAGGTGTCGCAGTCCGATGGTTTCAGCACGGCGATCCTCGGCCAGGTGCTGACCTATACGATCGTCTACACAAACAATGACGTGCGCACGGTGCCGGGCGTGGTGTTGACGCAAACGCCGCCGATCAGCACGACGTTTATCGGCGGGACCGCCGGCTGGGCCGCGCATGGCCAGTACTACCTGCTCACCCTCGGCACGGTCGGGCCGCTTGCCACCGCCACGGCGACCTTCGTCGTGCAGGTGACGGGCAAGCCCGCCAGTGGCGTGATCAACAGCGTGGTCGCGATCGGCTATGACGGCTCACTGGGCTTGGATCCTGATCCGGTGAACAATGCGTCCATCGACAGTGACAGCGTCGCCGTCGTTGACCTGTATGGCAGCACCGACGACTTGCGCAGTTCGATTGTCGTCAGTTCAACGAACTTCTACACGGTATCGTACGGCAACAGCGGGCAGTTGACCGCAAGCGGCGTGGTAGTGACGAGCACGATTCCGCAAGGCTCTCGCTACGTTGGCGGGCCGCAGTGGACGAGTCTGGGCGGCAACATCTTCGTCTTTGATGCGGGCACGCTCACGCCGGGCAGTGTCGGGGAGACGCCGTTCACGGTGTACATCAGCGGTACCTATCCCCTCTACTTACCGTTCACACATACGGTCAGCATTGGCTATAACGGTGCGCAAGGGCCGGATGGCGATCCGGCCAACAACGTCTATCGCGACGTCGACAACGTCGTGCCTGGCGGCTCCGACCTTTCCATTTCGCTGACTGATCACCGGCTGGCGGTGCTTCCGAGTGATGTCCTGACCTACACGATTTCCTACATCAACAAGGGCGGGTTCACGGCGCTCAACGTCATGCTGACCGAGACCGTTCCGGCCAATACGACCTTCGTCGGACCGGGTGGTTGGAATCTGAGCGGCGGGGCCACGTATACCCGGACGGCGAGCAATGTGTCCGCCGGGGAAACTTTCTCCACGACGTTTGTGGTACAGGTCAATCCCGCGGCTCCGCTGGGGCCGATCACCAATACGGCACGCCTGGGCGCCGATACGGAGTCGGCGTTGGTGCAAGGCAATAACGTCGCGGTCGACGTCGACGTCGTATCGAGCAGTCGCGTTGACATGGTCGCCGCGATCAGCGACGGCCTCTCGACCCCGCGCGCCGGGCAGGTGTTGACCTATACGATCAACTACTCCAACAACGCCACGAGTGCGGCATCCGGCGTCGTACTCACGGTATCGCTTTCGGCCGGGCTGGCGTATACCGGTTCCGGCTGGACGCCCGCTGGCGGCGGTGTCTATTTTCAATCGATCGGCAGCGTGGCCGCGCTCGGAAACGGCGCGCGCGCCTTGTGGGCGCAGGTCGATCCATTAGTTGCCGCGGGCACGTATATTAGCGCCTCGGCGGCCGTGGACTTTGCAGGACTGGATGCCTTTCCAGACAATAACCTGGCGCTCGACGTCGACTACATGGCCGGGCCGCACATGGTGCTGGTCAAGGATGATGGCGCGGCAGTGGTGCAACCCGGGCAGGTGCTCACCTATGTGCTCACCTACCGGAACTCAGGGGCAACGCTCGCGACGGGTCTCGTGATCACCGAATCGCCGCCGGCGGCCAATGTGTCGATCGTCGACACGACCGGCTGGAATGCCGGCGCCGGCATCTACACGCGCAGCTTGCCGTCGCTCGCGCCTGGCGCCCTCGCCAGTGTAAGCTTCGTGGTACAGGTTCTGCCTGGAGCCGCCAACGGCTCGCTCATCACCAACACGGCAACGGTTCGAACACCGGCCGATTCCGATCCGCTATCAACTGATGGCGCGTTCCGCGATGTCGACTTGGTTTCAACCGCCGGCGCGCCGGATATCCGCATTACGGGCGCCCGGATTGCCTCGGGCTCGGTCCACGCATTCGAACCGACGGCACTGGTAGTGACCGTCACGAACGCGGGGCCGGTTGGAACGGGGACGTGGTTCTTCGTCGACCTCTACGCGGACCAGGCGCCGCTGGCTCGCACGCAGTTGGGTGATCTTGGCGCACCGCCGTACTATATCGTTGACGCGCTCGGCGCCGGCCAGACCGTGACGATTACCTATGCCGTAACATTCAATCGAGTGGGCCAGAACGATCTATACCTTCAGGCCGATACGTGCGATTACCCAGGCAACTGCGCAGATCCGTCGTATGGCCGTGTCGCAGAATCGAATGAGGCCAACAATATACTTGGCCCGATCCAGGTTACGGTGCTTCCCGGTCGCCTGTTCCTGCCGATTATTGCGCGCTAATTCGCCGAAGCGCCGACAACTCGACGCTGTACCGCAGGTTACGGCCTGGGCTCGGACGGTTCGCGACGGCGTTGCTCGACTTGTCGGCCTTTGCGCCCCCGCGCGGAGCCAGAATTAGGGCGAATAGCACTATGCAGTGAGTCCCATTTCTACTGAATACGTTCGGCAGACTGCAATTTGCCCTAGTTTTCCGTCGATTGAAATCGGTGCCGATGCTATCCGGGACCGTTTGGATGGAGGTAGCCAAACTTCAGCCTATTACCTGAGTGCTATTGTGCGGGGGTATGAATTCGTGTACAATGTTGCCAGTTAAGCACTTATGTTTACATAAAACGTCTTGATGGAGGCGTCTCATGCGGCGTGGTGGTCAGGTACTCATTATGCTGGGGCTCGTTCTCGGAGTCATCACCGGAGGCGTCATCTGGTTGTTGCTCAGTCAGGGCGGGGGAGGAGGCGGCGCGACCCCCGTGCCGCACACGACACGTGTTGTAATTGCACAGCAAAACATTGTGCAATTCGCAACAATCCCGGCGGCCGCTGTCACGCTGTATGACTGGCCGGACGATGTGCCGGTACCGCCCGGTTCCCTTACGGACATCAGCCAGGCAACGGGCAAGATGTCGCGGACTCGAATCGCGATCGGCCAAATCCTCGTGCGCGACATGATCGCCGACAAGAAAGAGGAAGAGACTCGCAAGGGCGTTGGGTCCGACGCGGCGCTCATCATTCCCAAGGGCAAAGTCGCCGTGGCGTTCCCGGTCAGCCAGATTTCCGGGGTGGCGTCGGCGCTGCGCGAGGGGGATTTTGTCGACTTGATCGTATCCTATGACCTGGTGCCACCCGCCGGGCAGGTGCTCTCGGGATACACGCGCCGGCAGATTACGCAACTGACGCTGCAAGATGCCGAAATCCTGCGTGTCGGGGCGTGGAATGCCGCGGCGACGGCGGACAATAGCGGGGCGGGCGCGCCCAGCCTGACGTTCCTCGTCAACCGGCAGGATGCGCTGGTGTTGAAGTTCCTGCGCGAAACTTCTGCTGAAGTTCAGTTGGCACTGCGGGCGGCCGGTGATCACGAGATCGTGCAGACGGAGCCGGTCATTGTCGAGTATATCGACCAGCGCTTCAACTTTACGGGCTCGCTTGTGGGCCGCAAGTAACCGAACCGATTACCATGAGCGAAAGCACCGGCAAGATACGGGTCCTGATCGTTGACGATAATCCGGACACGGTCACCAATCTCAAGAAGCTGCTCTATTTCGAGAAGGACGTTGAAGTCGCAGCTACGGGCGGCACGGGCGATGACGCCGTCCGGTTGGCGATCGAGCACCAGCCGGATGTGGTGTTGATGGACATCAACATGCCCGGCATGGACGGCATTGCCGCCAGCGAGCAGATTACGCGCCAGGTGCCTGGCACACAGATCGTAATCATGTCCGTGCAGGCCGAGCCGGACTATCTGCGGCGGGCTATGCTGGCCGGTGCGCGCGAGTTCTTGATCAAACCGTTTAGCAGCGAACAACTGGCGAACACTATTCGCGCAGTGGCGAAGCTGGGCGGCGAACAGCGAGCCGCCGCCCGGCAAGGCGCCGCGACCGGCACGCCGCCGGCCGGCTCAACCACGGACAACCGCGTTTCGGCGACGCCGGCGCGACCGGCCGGACAGGTAGTGTCCGCGGCAACGTTACCACCGCCGGCAGGCGAGCGCACGATCACGGTGCCGCCGGCCAGGACCGTGGCGCCATACACGCAGGCGCCCGCCAGCGCACCCGCCGCCCCAAGCGTGCCGCAAGGCAAAGTGCTGGTTGTCTTCAGCGCCAGCGGCGGGCTGGGTCGCAGCACGCTGGCCGCCAATCTGGCCATTGCGCTGAAAGAGGAGACGCGTGGGCGCGTGGCGCTGGTCGATTGCAGCTTGCGCTTTGGCGACGTCGGCGTGCTGCTCAACCTGACCAGCCAGCAGACGATCGCCGAAATCGCGTCGGCCGAAGGCGGGCCCGATCTGGAAATACTTGCCGATCTGATGGTCTCGCATCCGTCGGGCATCAAGGTCATGCTGGCGCCGTCCTCGCCGGAACTGGCGGAACTGGTCACGGCGCCGGCGGTGCGGACGATCCTGACTGCGCTGCGCGCCAAGTTTGACTATATTGTGGTCGATACGTTTGCATCGCTTGACGAGGTCACGCTCAATGTGTTGGATGTGGCCGACCGGATTCTGCTGCTGACGACCAGCGAGATTCCGGCTATCAAGAATACCAAACTGTTCTTTGAGGTGACCGAGGCGCTCAAGTATCCGGCGGACAAGACCTTGATGATCCTGAGCAAGCATGACCCGCGCAGCAGTATCACGGCGCAGGATATCCAGGCCAGCATCAAGCACCCCGTCTATGCGGTCATCGAGCGCGACGACCGCGCGACAACCCAGGCCGCGCAGATGGGGCAGCCGTTCGTAATCAATCAAAAGAACTCACTGGCGGCGCTTTCGATCGTACGACTGGCCAAGCTGCTCGTGCGACCGGCAGCCGACCCGGCCGGAGAATCGGCCAGGGCGCAACCGCAGCAACGACGCGGGTTGTTCCGCTAGGACCGGCCTGCTGGGCGACCGGCGGGTTGCCTGTCGCCGCCCAGCGGGCACGCGGGGAGTAAGCATGTCACTATTGAAACGCATTGAAAAATCGGTTCAGACGACGCCGGGCGGCCTGACGCCCGTCCCGGCGGGCGCCAACACGGCGTCCGTCGATGGCGGCGGCGTGGATGGCAGCGCGTCCAAGCTAGATGAAATCCGCTTGCGGCGGCAGGCTGCCGCGCCGGTTCGCGACGCCCAGCGTGAGCTGAAAGAGCGCATTCACGCCCGCCTGATCGCCGAGCTCGATCCCAAGCTGGACGTCAGCAAGACCGAAGAGGTACGCCGGAGCCTGGAGACGCTGTTCAACGCGGCGGTCGAGGAAGAAAACGTCCCGATGAACCGCGCCGACCGTGCGAAGTTGTTCGAGCAGATCGTTTCGGACATACTTGGGTTTGGCCCGATCGAAGTGCTGCTGGGTGACGAATCGATCACCGAAATCATGGTCAACGGGCCGAAGACGGTTTACATCGAGCGGGCCGGCAAAGTCGAGAAGTCGTCGGTGCAGTTCGAGAACGACTCGCACGTGATGCGGATCATCGATCGCATCGTGTCGCCGATCGGCCGTCGGGTCGATGAGGCGCAGCCGTATGTCGACGCCCGCCTGCCGAATGGATCGCGCGTCAACATCATCATCCCGCCGCTGGCCCTGCGCGGCCCCACGGTCACTATCCGAAAGTTCTTCAAGCGGATGCTGACCGCCGAGCGCCTGGTTGAGATGGGAGCGATCTCGGCGGAGGCGATCGAGCTGCTGAAGGCGTGTTGCTTCGCGCGCCTGAATTTGGTCGTGTCGGGCGGCACGGGCACCGGCAAGACGACGTTCCTGAACATGTTGTCGTCGTTCATCCCGTCCGATGAGCGCATCATCACGGTCGAGAACGCGGCCGAGCTGCAGTTGCAGCAGGATCACGTCATCACGCTGGAGTCGCGTCCGCCGAACATTGAAGGCAAGGGCGAGGTGACGATTCGCGATCTGGTCATCAACACGCTGCGCATGCGTCCCGACCGCATCATCGTCGGCGAATGCCGTTCGGGCGAGGCGCTCGACATGCTGCAGGCGATGAACACCGGCCACGACGGATCGATGACGACCTTGCACGCCAACAGCCCGCGCGACGCGCTCTCCCGCCTCGAGACAATGGTGCTGATGGCGGGCATGGACCTGCCGGTGCGCGCCATCCGCGAGCAGATTTCGGCGGCGGTCGATGTGGTCGTCCAACTGGAGCGCATGCGCGACGGCACGCGTCGCACCGTGGCGGTAACCGAGGTGCAGGGCATGGAAGGCGACGTGATCGTCATGCAGGACGTCTTCAAGTTCGAACAGTACGGCATCGAGAACGGCAAGATCATGGGGCGGCTGCAGCCGACCGGCATTCGCCCGAAGTTCACGGAAAAGCTGGAAGCGTCGGGCATCCAACTGCCGCCCGAGGTCTTCGGCTTTACCGGAGACCGGCGGCGGCGTTAAGCGGCCACCGCGGAAAGCGTCCAGCATATGGAACTGGCCCCGATAGGCGTGGCGTTGTTGTGCACGATTTCGATCGTGATCATGTTTGCCGGTGTCGCACGGTACGTGTTTAGCTCGAACGCAATCGGCGACCGGCTGGACCGTTTTGCTTCGCGCACCGGCGGAAGCGACACGACGCCGGTGCAGGAAAAAAAAGGCAAGCTGGCCGACGAGATCGACAAAGAGCTGTCCAGGCGCGGCCAGTCCAACGACCTGATCGTGCAACTGGCGCGCGCCGATCTGAAGCTGACGCCGGGCGAATTCCTGCTGATCAGCTTCGCGCTCGTCGCCGGCGTGGGTCTGCTGTTCTACCTTATCTTCCGCCAGCCGTTCATGGCGCTGCCGGGCGGCGTGCTGGGCTACTTTTTGCCGCGCGTCTACCTCGGCTTCCGGCAGGGCCAGCGCCGCAAGGCGTTTGCTTCCCAACTGCCGGATGCCGTCGCCCTGCTGGCCAACTCGCTGCGCTCAGGCTACAGCCTGTTGCAGTCCATGGAGTTGCTGTCGCGCGAAATGCCGCCGCCCATCGCCGGGGAGTTTGGACGGGTGGTGCGCGAGATGGGGCTCGGCCTTGACATGGAAGCGGCGATGAACAACATGGTGCGCCGCAACGCCAATGACGACCTCGATATGACGGTGACGGCAATCCTGATCAACCACGAGGTGGGCGGCAACCTGTCGCAGGTGCTGGAAATCATCGGGCATACGATCCGCGAACGCATTCGCATCAAGGGCGAGATCGGCGTGCTGACGGCGCAGCAGCAAAGCGCCGGCTATCTGGTCGGCTCGATGCCGTTCATCCTGACGATGGTGCTCTTTGTTTTGAACGGCGACTACATGGGCGAGCTGTTCCGCAGTATTTGCGGCATGATGCTGGCATGCACCTCGTTCGGGCTGGTGGGTCTGGCTTTTGTGCTGATTCGCCGCATCGTGAATATCGAGGTCTAGCTGGCGGAGGATCGTTGTGTTACCCATCCTTGTGGCCTTGCTGGCGTTTGCTGCGGTATTGATGGTGTTCATCGGCCTGGCGCTGCCTGGCCGGGCCGACCCGCTGCAGTCGCGCCTGAACCAGTTTGGCACGCGCGTGCGTACGCTCGACGAAATCGAAATGGAGCGGCCGTTCTCCGAGCGTGTCGGGCGCCCGATGCTGCAGAGCCTTTCAGGGTTGGCGCTGCGTTTTGCGCCGCGCGCCAATGTCGAGGGTATGCGCCTTAAGCTGGAGATGTCGGGCAACCCGTACAACTGGTTGCCAACCGATTTTCTGGGCGTGCGGACGCTGGCCGCCGTGGTCTGCGCCGTGCTGCCGCTCGGGCTGATGCTCGTGAGCAAGGCGCCGTTTGCGCAAGCGGTGCTGTATGCCACGGCGGGCGGCGGGCTGGGTTTCTACCTGCCGGTGCTGTGGCTCAACCGGAAAATCGCGGCCCGTCAGAAGACGATCCAGCGATCCCTGCCCGATGCGCTCGACCTGCTGACGATCAGCGTAGAGGCCGGCCTGGCGCTGGATGCCGGCCTGGCGCGGGTGGCCGAGAAGATGGATAACGAGTTGGCGCGCGCCTTTGGCCGGGTCAACAGCGAAGTGCGCATGGGGCGCTCGCGCAAAGAAGCGCTCAAGGACATGGCGGAGCGCGCCGGCGTGTCCGACCTGAGCAACTTCGTGACCGCGCTGATCCAGGCCGAGCAGTTAGGCGTCAGCATGACCAAGATCCTGCGCGTGCAGTCCGAGCAGATGCGCATCAAGCGCCGCCAGCGCGCCGAAGAAGAAGCGCACAAGGCGCCGACCAAGATGAGCGTCGTGCTTGTACTGCTGCTGATTCCCGGCCTGTTCATCGTCATTCTGGGCCCGACCATCCCGCGCCTGTGCCGCCAGTTTAATATGCTGCCGGGCCTGTGCGGGTAAGCATTCGCAACCGCACGCGCGGCTCGGTGGTCGCCGCCGGTGCGGCCGAGGCGACCGGCTTCGCCGACCGCTTGCTGGGACTGATGGGTAGGCCGGCTTTGCCGCCCGGCGGCGGGTTGGTGCTGTACGACACGAACTGGATTCACATGTTTTGGATGCGCTTCCCGCTCGATTGCGTGTATATCGACCGGCGCGGCGTGGTCGTTGGCCTGGAGCCCGGATTGCGCCCCAACACGCTGGGCAAGCCGTTCTGGCGCGCCTGGGCCACGCTGGAACTGCCCGCCGGGGCGATTGCCGCCAGCGCCACGCAGGTTGGTGATCAGTTGGAGCTTGAGCCGCAACCGTAATCGTGCCCTCTGCATGACGCAGCCCAAAACGCCCCGCCGATTACGCGATCTGGCGGGGCGGCCCGTTTTCGGCGGCGCGCCCATTTGACGATTGATATCGGCTCTGTTAGACTCGAAAACAGTTCTGGAGTCGTTTTGCTCCAGATATTTTTGTGCCTGTTGAACGGTCATGACCATCAGACATCTATTTGCGTCGGTCCTATGCCTGTGGCTGCTGGCCGCCTGCGGCGCGCCGCCGCTGCTGCCGGCGGCGTCCGTGCGCCCGGAGACGATCACGCCTAACGGCGACGGCAAAGATGAAGCGCTCGAGGTCTCGTACACGCTGGCCGCCGGCGCGACGATCAGCGTCACACTGATCGGCCCCGATGGTCGCGCCTACGTTTTGCGCAAGGCGCAGCTCCGCTCGCCCGGAACCTATTCGTTTCTGTTTGGCGGCGTGCTGGGTGGCATGGTGCTGCCCAACGGCGCGTACGGCGTGCGCATTGAGGCGCTGCCCGCCGATGGCGGCGCCCCCGAGCTGGCCGAGCGGAGTTTCAAAATCGAAGGCTCGACCCTGACGCTGCCGGAGATCCAGAACTTCACGGTCTTTCCGCACCGCTTTACCCCGAACCGCGACGGTATTGATGACCGCGTCAGCATGGCGTACAACTTGACGAAGAAGGCCGATGTGCTGGTCTACTTGCGCGGCAAGGACGGCAGCAAGTGGCCCGTGCCGGAGCGGCTGGACAACGCGGCCAGGCCGGGCGACCCCGGCGTGCACACCTACGACTACGAAGGCGGCGTGGACCTGGGCGCGCAGCCTCCGCCGGATGGGGACTACATCGTCGTGGCCGAGGCGACCGACGCGCTTGGCAATACCGTCGTGGCGACCAATACACTGACCGTGGCCGACGGCGGCGTGCCGCGCGCCGAGATCATCGGCGCGACGGCGCGTATTGCGCCGACCTCGGTTCCGCTAGGCTCCAGCCTCGTGTTTACCGCCACCGTAGGTAACATCGGTACGACGCCGGTGCGCACCAAGGGGCCGTGGAGCGGCACCGAATACGATTCGATTGCCAACTTCAACGGGCTGGGCGAATACGAAGAGCCGGGCGTCTTCCGCATCGGCATGGACTTCGAAGGCAACTCGACCGGGCGGTTCTATCCGTACCGCTGGGGCATCGGATCGCCGAGCCAGTTGACCGTCAAGACCGTCAATGGCAAAGACCTGTACTACCTGATGCCCGGCCAGCGCGTCCAGGTCACCGGGCGCGTGCGCATGACCGACAAGAGCCAGTTTAACCCGCTGGCGCCGTACTTCTGGGTTGGTCTGTACCATGAGCAGGTACGCATCGTCAACGACCGCATTGCGCCGACGAAGGTGACGATCGGATTCTAGCCGCCATGACGCAGTCCGCTGCGCGGAAAGCGCAACTGCTGGCGGCGCTGCAGGCGGAAGTGCAAACGCACTATCCGGAGTGGCAGGCCGACCATTTCGAGATCGCGGGGCAGGGGTTGGAAGGGCTCGTCTGCCGCGCCGACACGGACGCCTTTGGACCGGTGGCGATCAAGACGCCCTGGCAGCGTTTCGTCAGCGACGACTTCGGGATTTGGGACCTGCGCGCATATCTGGAGCAGGAAGCCGTGTTGACCTTGCACGCGTGCCGTCACGGTGTGCCATCGCCAGCGATCCGCGCCCTGCACCTGAACGACGACGGGCTCGATTTTCTGGCGTCAGAGTTCATCGCGCGTGACGACAGTCCGCTGTCGTTCCACGACTTAGGTCGCCTGGTGCGGTCGATCCACGACTGCCCGCCGGTGGAGCGCACCCTCGTCGCAGAGCGACCGGGCGGCTTCAACGCCATGGTGGCGGCTCGTGTCGCTGATCGGGCACGCGCAGTCGAGCGGTACGCGGAATTGATTCTCGACCGTCTGCGGCCCGAGTTGCTAAACGAGATACTGGGCACGTATGTGCCGCGCCGGCAGTTGCTGCACATGGATGCGCGCCCGGCCAACCTATTCACCCGGCAGTCGCGGGTGGTGGCGATCAACGACTGGGGTAACGCCCTGCATGGCGACCCAGTTTTTGAGTTGGCGCGTGTGGCCGAGGCCGGCAATCTCAGGGACGGTTTCCTCGCTGGCTACGGTGATGCGGCGATCTTCGATTCCGTGCCGCCGGCGGTGGAGACGATCTACCGGCTCGACACCGCGATGATGCTGGTCATCGTGTTCCTGTTTGGCGAACCGGATGTCGATCGCGCCCGTCGACAGGTGGTGCGCACGCAGGCGTTGTACGACCAACTCTGCGCGTTCGTCTAGCGGCCCAAAAAAACCTGTGATCGATTTACCAGTCATTATCGTCTCGTACAACACGCGTGATCTGCTGCGCGACTGTCTGCGGGCAGTGATCGCCAGCGAGGGCGTGAATCCGCTGCCGATCGTGGTGGACAATGCGTCGCGGGATGGCAGCGCGGAGATGGTGCGCGCCGAGTTTCCAGGCGTCCAGTTGATCGAGGCGGGCGCCAACCTCGGATTCGCGGCCGGCAATAACGTGGCGCTGCGCTCGCTCGGATTCGGCGGTCAGCAATCCGGCGCGCCGGAGTTCGTGTTGCTGCTGAATCCCGACACGCACGTGCAGCCGGATGCCATTGCGACGCTGCTGGCGTTCATTCAGGCGCACCCGCGCGCGGGGATGGTCGGCGCACAGTTGACCTACCCCGACGGGCGTTTTCAGCATTCGGCGTTCCGTTTCCCCGGCATCTTCCAGACGTACTTCGACTTCTTTCCGGCGCAGCATCGCGTCATGAACTCCGCGCTCAATGGCCGCTATGCGCGTCATGCCGAGCCGTTCCTGGTAGATCACCCGCTGGGTGCAAGCATGCTGTTGCGCGGCGCGGCAATACAAGATGCCGGCCTGATGGATGAAGGGTATTTCATGTATGTCGAGGAAGTGGACTGGTCGCGGCGCATCCGGGCCGCGCGCTGGGATATCTGGTGCGAGCCACGCGCGGGCATTGTGCACTTTGAGGGCCAATCGACCAGCCAGTTCCGGCAGGCGATGTACGTGCAGCTTTGGAAGAGCCGCTTGCGCTATTTCGGGAAGTTCGAGTCGCGGGCGCGGCTGGCTACAATCCGATTCGTCATCCGCCTGGGCCTCTGGCATGCACAACGCACGACTGAGGCGGACACGCAGATGAATCAGGCTGAACGATCGGCGCGACTGTCGGCAATTGCCGACGTGCGCGCCATGTTGGCGGGTAACTCATGACGACGCTTTCCGCGGTGGTGCTGGCGCGCAACGAGGAGCGGCACCTGCCGGATTGCCTCGCCAGCCTGGCGTGGGCCGACGAAATGCTGGTGGTGGATTCGTTCAGCACCGATCGCACGCCGGAGATTACGCGCGCGGCCGGCGCGCGGCTGGAGGAGCGCGCGTTCGTCAACTACGCGGCGATGCGCGACACGGCGCTTGGCCTGGCGACCGGCGACTGGGTGCTGTTCGTGGACGCCGACGAGCGCGTGCCCGGCGATCTGCGCGACGAGGTGCGGGCGACGATCAATGCCGCGCCGGACACGCAGGCCGGCTACTGGATACCGCGCAAGAACTATATCTTCGGAGCGTGGATACGGCACACAGGCTGGTACCCGGATCGGCAACTGCGCTTGATGCGCCGCGCCGGCGCGCGCTACGACCCAGCGCGGACGGTGCACGAGCTGGTCGTGCTGGACGGCGACGTTGGCGAACTAACACGGCACCTCACGCATATCAACTACGAGACGATCGGTGAGTTCATCCGCAAGCAAAGGTATTATGCGCAGTTTGACGCCCACAAGCTGTGGCAGCAAGGCGTCCGGCCGCAGCCGCGCAAGTTTGTGACGCAGCCACTACGCGAGTTCTACCGGCGCTTCGTGCAGTTGTCCGGCTGGCGCGACGGCTGGCGCGGGTGGCTATTGTGCGGGTTGATGGCGTGGTACCAGTTCGAGATCTATCGTTTGATGCGCCGCCAGGGCGCCGGTGACCCTGGGGCGGGAGCGCCCTGAGTGCAGAGGATACGCGGCGGGACGGGAAATGCGAAGCGGGTGGACTAGTCCACCCGCTTCGCGTTTACTGCGCCGCTCTACTATCCCAGTTCCGGTATCAGCAGCCCGTAGTCGCCGTCGTTGCGCCGGTAGAGCACGTTCACTCCGCCGTCGCTCTCGTTGTAGAACACGAAGAACGAGTGGCCGATCAACTCCATCTGCTCGATCGCTTCCTCGGCCGACATCGGCGAGGTCTGGAAGCGTTTGGTGCGTACGATCGGCAGATACGCTTCGTACTCCAGGTCATCCGGGCTGGCCGGCGGCGGCTCGGATGCCGCTTCGGCCAGCGCGACTGGCAAGCTTTCGATCGCATCGACCGTCTCGCGCAAGCCGGCGCTTCGCCGCTTGCGGCCATGGCGCTTCTCCTTGAACCGGTCGACCTGGCGCACCACCTTCTCCATCGCCATGTCGATGGCGGTGAACAGGTCGGAGCCACGCTCCTCGCCGCGCAGAATCTTGCCGCCCGAGCGGAGCGTGATCTGGGCCACGTTGCGTGCGTCCGACCCCTTGGTGTTTTCGCTGGTCAACTCGACCCGCGCCTCCGTCATGCCCGGCAGATGCCGCTCGACGCGCTGCATCTTCTTTTCCACGTACTCACGGGTATAGTCCGTGACCTCAACGTTGCGTCCCGTGATCGAGAGTTGCATAAACGACCCTCCTCAATGGAAATGGTGGTTGAACGCGGGGCTATCCGATCGGTGTGCTCCGCGCCCGACAGAGCGCCTCCTTTCGATTGTGCTCACCTATATTATCGCATCTTTAACGTGCTAAAGTCAATCCCCAAACAATTCCGGCACCGGCGGCAGCCAGTTCGATCGCGCAGTTGGCCAGCGTCGCGCCGGTGGTCGCGACATCGTCGATGAGCAGAATCTTCTCGCCGGGCAGCGCGCGCCGGGCGCGGAAGGCGCCCGCGATATTGGCGCGGCGCTCGGCGGCGCTGTGCATACTGACCTGCGGTTCCGTGTTCCGGTCGCGCACCAGTGCGTCTCGATCGACCGGCAGGCCGCAGCGGCGGCCGACTTCGGCCGCGAGCAGCGCCGACTGGTTGTAGCCGCGCTGGCGCTCGCGTTGTTTGTGCAACGGCACCGGCACGATCAGGCTGGCCGGCAGCGCGAGCGTGGCAAGCTCGGCGGCCAGCAGCGCGCCCAGCGGCTCGGCGAGCACCGTTCGCCCGTTATACTTCAGCGCGTGAATCGCCGGGCGCAGCGGATCGGCGTATCGTGCGACTGCATGCAGGCTGGCCAGCACGTCGGGCGGTGGGTGAGCGGCGCAACTGGCACATGCGGCAGAAGGGGACGGTAGCTCGCTGCCGCAGCGAGGGCAGAATGGCGGCGCAATACGCTGCAGCGCGCCGGTGCAGGCGGCGCAGAACCACTCGCGCCCCAGCCGGCCGCAGCCGGCACAACGCGGCGGGAAGAGCAGGTCGAGCACGGTCCGGTTGGCGTCGCGCCACAGCGCCGCGATACGCGTGCGCGCAGTCGTCCGCTCTGGCATGGGTGTATCGTAGCGCAGTTGCCGGCGCTGCGCAAGCGGCAATTTGCACCCGGCGAAGGCGTCGGTTACACTGACGCCATGACTGACCATCTAATTCGCGCGATTATCTTTGACCTGGGCGGGGTGCTGCTCGACTGGGATCCACGCTACGTGTACCGAGAGGTGTTTGGCGGCGACGAAGCGGCCGTCGATGCGTTTCTGGCTGAGATCGATTTCTACGGCTGGAACATGCACCAGGACGCCGGGCGCAGCTTCGACGAGGCAGCCGAGGCGCTGTGCGCACAGCACCCGCGCTGGTGCGAACAGATTCGTCTCTACGGTCAGCGCTACGTGCACTCGTTCGGCGGGGCGATCGAGCCGACGGTGGCGATTCTGCGGCAACTGAAGGCCGCCGGTTGGCCGCTGGTTGCACTGTCGAATTTCCCGCCCGGCAAGTTTGATGAGACGCGCGCGCGCTTCGACTTCCTGCACCTGTTTGACGATGCGGTGATATCGGGCGATGTGAAACTGACGAAGCCCGACGCGCGCATCTACCGGTTGGCGGTGGAGCGCGCCGGTTGCCGGGCGGAGCAGTGCGTGTTTATCGACGACGTGCCGGCGAATGTCGCTGCGGCGGCATCGCTGGGCATCGATGCCATTCGCTTCGAGTCGGCCGAGCAACTGGCCGGCGACTTGAAGCGGCGCGGTATCCTCTAGCGCCGGCTAAACCGGCGGCCAGGGTACCGTGTACCAGTCCGAATTGGGCTCCGGGAACCTGCCCGCTTCCAGCAGTTCGGCCAGCCGGCCTTCGAACGCCTGGATTTCATCGGCGGACAGCAGTTCGGCCAGCCGGTCGGCAACGGTGCCGTGCTGCTCCAACTGCGCCTGCATCGATGCCATGTCCTCAAGCAGTTTCGGCGGAATCGACTCGCCCGCGTAGTCCCAGATCACCGTGCGCAGCTTCGGCTCCGGGTGGAACGTCACGCCGTGATCGATGGCCCAGACTTTGCCGTTGCGGTCGATCAGGCAGTGGCCGCCCTTGCGGTCGGTGTTGTTCAGTAACGCGTCGAAGATGGCCATCATCTTAAACGTCTCGCGGTGCGATTCCTTGAGCGTGAAGTAGTGTTGCTCGGCGTCGCAGTCGATGAACAGCTGCACCGAGCCCGGCCCGTGTGGCCCCTCGCGCAGGACGGTCGGCGGCACCAGGTCCCAGCCGAGCGCGGCCGACACGCAATACGCGGCAACCTCGCGCTGGCAGAGCGTGCCGGTCGGGAAGTCCCACAGCGGCCGCTCTCCGGCGCACGGCTTGTACACGGCCAGTAGCTGCACCTCGCCGCGCGTCACGACGCCCAGGAACGTGTAATTGGTGCTCCAGGGCAGCAACCCCTGAAGGTCGATCTGCCCGTGGGATAGCGTGTCGATGATTTCGACGGTCGTGTGCGGTTCGAGGTGCGATGCGGGCATGCGCACCTCGCGCGTCTCAGTTGCGGTGGGTCGGTTGCGTCTCTTGCTCATGGCTCTGGTCTGAGTTGAATGCGCCGGGGCCGGTTCGCAGGGGGAGGCAGCGGTGAAGGGCGGCGCGGCGGCCTAATGGCCATTGCGCTTGGGGCAGAAGTGCCCCTCGGCGTCGATCGGGTTGCCGCACAGGACACACGTCGGGCGGCCGCCGGCGCATACGATGCGCGCATGGGCGGCGAGCGCGCGCGCCTGGTCGCGGCTCATCCAGAAACGCACGGCGCCGGACGCTTCGGCGTCGTCCTCGTCGCCGTCGGGCGAATCGTAGGCGATGATGACCAGCCGGTCGGTGCGCTCGTCGTGTCCGAGGCCGATCTGCGCGACGCGAAACAGCGGTTCGAGCGGCTCGTCCAGCGACAGTTCCGCCTTACTTGTGTTGGGCGGCTCGCCGAGCTTCTCGAGCAGCTCGTCAATTCCGTCGGCCAGCGCCTGTGCCTGTAACTTCTCGATGATGACGGTGACGGTGGAGCGGCCCTGGCGGCCCTGCAGATAGAAAGTGCGGTGTCCCGGTTCGCCGATTGCGTCCACGACGACGTCGCTGACCGGATTGAAGTCGTACAGAAGTTGCGGCATAGCTAACGTTTTCGAGCCGCGCCCCGCTGCTTGCGCGCGCGCTTGGAGGGGCGATGCGGCGCCGCGAACGGTTCCAGCGGTCCGGTGTCATTCAGGCGCAGCAAACGCGCCATGCCTCCGTCCACCTGCACGACCGTCAGCGACGCCGGGCTGATCACGATGCGCTGAAAGTGGTCGAGGTCCAGCCGCAGGTAGTGCGCGACGATGGCTTTGATGGCATCGGCGTGCGAGACGACCGCGACGGTGCCCCTCGGGTGGCGGCGCGCGATATCGTCCAGTTCAGCGACGAGGCGGCCCTGCATCTCGCTGAACGATTCGCCGCCCGGCATGCGTGTGTGCGCCGGGCGCGTCTGAATCGCCGCCCACAGCTTGTGCTTCGAGGCCTGCTTCACCGATTTGCCCGTCCACTCGCCGGTTTTCAGGTCCGCGAGGTTTTCGCGCACCTGCACGGCAAGCTTGCGACCATCGGCGATATACCCTGCCGTCTCCTGCGCGCGCTCTAGATGGCTGGCGAACAGGCCGTCGAGTTTGACCGGCTTGAGGCGCCCAGCAGCGGCTGCGGCCTGCTTGCGCCCCTCGTCGTTCAGGTGAATACCCTCGGTCCAGCCGGGCAGTTTGCCCTTTTTTACCCAATCATTGGTGGCGTGACGCACAAAAATGAAAGTAGTCATCCTTCCAGCGATTATACCATAACTGCGAAAGTCCAAACGGGCGCTACGCGACGTAAGGTAGATAGGACGGCAAATCGATGCGCCATTTGCACGCATTCTGCCGGCATGCTAGACTCTGCTCAGACGCCTCATGAACCTTGCCACCCTCGCCGCCACCGCGCACCGGCTGCTGTCCCGCCGTAACTTGCTCACTGTCGTTGCGCTGGCGGCCTACGTCGTTCGGCTGGCGCGTATCGACGCGATGTCGCTCTGGTATGACGAGGCGTTTAGCGCGTGGCTCTCCGCCCAGTCGCTTGGCGCGATCACGGAGCGCACGGCCGCCGATATCCACCCGCCACTCTACTACTACATCCTCCATTACTGGACGCTGGCCGTGGGGCAGAGCGAGTTCAGCCTGCGGTATCTGTCGCTGGCGTCCGGCGTGTTGTGCGTGCCGCTGTTCTATCACCTGGGGCGGCGGCTGCTGGGCGAGCCGGCCGGCTGGATCGCCGCCGTGCTGGCGGCCCTATCGCCGATGTACGTGTGGTACTCGCAGGAAGCGCGCATGTACATGCCGACGGTACTGTTCGTGCTGCTGTCGGCCTTCTTTTTCTGGCGCTGGCTGGCGCGGCCCACCTGGCTGACCTGGATCGCCTGGACGCTGGCCAATCTGGTTGCCGTTTATCTGCACTTCTACGCATTCTTCATTGTTGCGTTTCAGGTGATCTATTTCTTCTACTGGTGGGTGCGGCAGGAAACGCACTGGGGGATGCTTTTCGTTGGCCTGACCAGCAGCGCGCTGGTGTGCCTGTCGTTTGCGCCGTGGGCGCAGTTTGCGCTGGCGCGCTTCGCCCAGGATGAGTCGTACTTTGAAGGCGTGTTATCCATGGGCGAGGTGGCGCGCAAGACGCTGATCCTATTCAGCACCGGCCAGACGATGCTGGAAGCCGACGCGTTGCTGCCGGCGCTCGTGTTCGGCTTGCTGGCGATTGCCGGCTGGTTTGCGGCCGCGCGCCTGCAGCGCGATCCGGTCGCTCCGTACGTGGACAACCCGTTCCGCCTCCCGCTGACAACCGGCGCAGCCGCGCGGGTCTATCTGCTGCTGTGGCTGGTCATGCCCGTACTGCTCATGTGGTTCATTTCGTATGGGCGGCCGAAGTTTCATCCCCGTTACTTGATGATCGCGTCGCCGGCCTTCCTGCTTTTCGTGGCGGCGACGCTCGCAGCGCTGGGATTAGCGTTCTGGCGCAGCGCGCCGGCGCACGCCGCACGCCGCTATACGCTGCTGTCGCTGGCGGCGGGTTGCGTGGCGGTCGTGGCGAGCACGGTGGTCAGCGGGCTGATCAATCTATACACTGACCCGCAGTTCATGAAGGACGATTTTCGCTCGGCTGTGGCGACGATCAGGTCGCAACGGTCGCCCAGCGAGCCGACCATCCTCGTGTCCGGGCACATGTACCCGGTCTACCAGTACTACGATCCGCAGGGGCGCACCATCCCGCTGCCCGATTCGCCGACGTTGTCGACCCGGCGCGTGCTGGGTTACAACGTAGCCAACGAACTCAATCAGGCGCTGAGCGGCGCGACCGGCGCGTGGCTGGTGCTGTGGCAGGACGAGATCGTAGACCCCGGCGGGTTTGTGCGCACCATCCTCGACACACAGGCGCAGCGCGTGGGGGTGGATTCGTTCTGGGGGGTCGATGTCCTGCACTACGTACTGGCGCCGGGCACCGTGTTTCGCGACAAGCCGCAGATTCAGTACGCCCGCACGGCCAACTTTGGAGGGCAGATCGAGCTGCTCGGCTACAATCTGCCGCCGGCGGCGCAGCCGGCCGATCAGGGCATCGCGGTGACAGTCTACTGGCGCGCGCTGGCCGACCTGACGCGCGACTACCAGGTGTCGCTGCGCGCGCTCGATTCGGCCGGTCGGCTCGTCGGTAAGCTCGATGCGCGGCCGGCGACATACGACTTCCCGACCACTCGCTGGCGCGCCGGCGACATTGTGTTCGGTGCGCTGGCCGTGCCGCTCGACCCCGGCACGCCACCCGGTGAATACAGCCTTGAAGTTCAGTTGTATGCCGCCGATGATCTGCAGACGCTCGATGTGCTGGATGCGGCCGGAAACCCGGCCGGCCGTACGATAGTCTCGGATCCCATCCGCATTGAACGCGCCCAGCAGCCGCCCCCGCTGGAAAAGATCAAGCCGGCCCGTCTGATGCGCTACAACGTGGCCGGCGTGATTGATATGATCGGCTATGAGCTTGACCGCGACGCCGGACAACCGGGCGAGCCGATTCAGGTCACGATCTACTGGCGGGCGCTGGCGACGCCGAAAGACGACTACCGCGTGCAGTTCCTGATCTCCCGCAGCTCGGCGCCGACGGAGTCGTTCACGGGCGATGCACCGGCGCCGCTGGTCAGCGGCTACCCGACCAGCCAGTGGCACACGGGAGAGATCGTAAAGGCACGCTACACGTTCTATGTCCCGTCCGACGCGGCGGAGGGCGACCGCACCTTGCGCATGACCATCATGGACCGGCTTGGAACAACCGTTGGTGCATCCGTATCGGTCGGCAATGTCAAGGTTGAGCCAAGCACGCGCATCTTTCAGCCGACTCGACCGCGCGTCACGCAGCAGTTTCGCTTCAGCGGCAATGAGATTATGCTGTACGGCTACGACCTCACGCCGACGCCGGCGCTGAGTGGCGCGTTTACCGGCACGGTCACGCTCGTCGCCGGCGACTCGCTGCGAGTGGATCTGCACTGGCGCGCGGTACAACGCGTGCGCGCCGGGTACAAGGTGTTTGTGCAGGTGCGGTCAACCGATGGCCCGCCGCTGGCGCAAGATGACTCGGTGCCGGCGGGCGGCGCGCGGCCCACTGTGACCTGGGTGCCGGGCGAGTACCTCGTCGACACGCACGATCTGCGGCTGCCGAAAGAGATGCCGCCAGGCAACTACGTTATCGAGGTTGGGCTGTACGATGCGCGCACGGGCGAGCGTCTGTCGTTGGCGGCGCCGGGCGCGCCGAACGCAGCGCGCCTTGGCGTCCGGCTAATCGTGCGTTAGGCGTATGGCGGAAAACAGAAAGCCCCCGTTCACACGGGGGCTTTCTGTATCGTCAGCCGGTCACTCCGGAGAGGTCTCCGCATCCCGCTGGGTTTGCCACCATTGTTTGCGGCGCTGGTCTCGGCTCCAGCGCGACTTGATGTAGTCCATCACATCGACCACCTCCGCGGGTGACAACGTGGTCCTAAAGGCCGGCATGCCGCTGGCGCCGGCCGGGCCATTGCCGTTGGTGATGACGTCGATGATGGTTGTATCGCGGTTTCGCCAGGCCGGGCCCGACGCATCCAATGGCGCGGCCGGGTACGAGCCGTCGGGTTGGCGCAGCGGCCATTGGGGGGCGCCTTGCAGTGTGGCGCCATGACATTTCGCGCATTGCGCGGTGTACACCCTGGCGCCACGCTCGATGCGACCCGCATCGGGGCGCGGCAGCGGGGCAACCGCAACGCCCTTGAACGGCACCGGATTGATGAAGTCGCTCTCGTCGTTCGCGCTACCGATCGCTTCCGAGATGCTGGCCGCCGTCGACAGCAACGCAACCATGCAGATCAGCGTTGCGAGCAGGGTCAAGGCAATCGCAAGCGGTATCCGGCCGTTCATACGTCAGCCTCGCGCCGCCCCGTGGCGCGTGTGCATGCGCAGGCACGCGTGGGGAATGCCTGCCCGGCTCGTGCGCCGCGCGAGCGGCCGCCTGCATCCGGCGCAAAAAGGGCGCCGTCGCTAGAGGAACGACTGCGATGGACTGCTTGTCGCGAGGCAATCGGTGCGAGCGCGCCAGGTATTACTAGCGAGATTCGTTGAGCGGCGAACACCATAATGCTAATCTGCTCCGTTGCAGATGATCGCATTTGTGCGGAGAGCGCCGGCGGCGCAATCCAGTGGCTACCACGACGTTATTATACCATCATTCGCGCCAGAGATGGCAGACGGCGACGAATTCCAGCAATTCTCAATTTGGCTTTGGACGCGTACTGTCCAATGCCGGCTTGCTATGAACTTGGCCCTCTGGTGCTTGTCACGCACGCTGGCTCGACAAGTAAGCGGCGTTGCCCTCCCCCCGACCCCCTCCCAACTTTGTTGG